>JAITMU010000190.1 GCA_031277195.1 Gallionellaceae bacterium
GGATTTTTCCCCCTCTCCCTAACCCTCTCCCGCAAGGGGAGAGGGGACGTACTCCCTCCCCCCTCGTGGGGGAGGGCTGGGGAGAGGGGGGCAACCCATACATCAAATCCAGATTGAAATTATCGAAATGCCGCTGCGCAATGTCGATCGCCTGTCGCGCTTCATCCGCCGTGTGGATGCGCCCCAGCGCGCGCAGATGGTCGTCGTTGAAACTCTGGATGCCGAGCGACAAGCGGTTCACGCCCGCGTCGCGATACGCCGCGAACTTCACCGCCTCCACCGTGCCGGGATTCGCTTCCAGCGTGATCTCGGCGTTCATGTCCAGCGGCAACAAGGTACGCACGCTGCGCAAGATGCGTTCGACACCTTCGCCGCTCAACAAACTCGGCGTGCCGCCGCCGAAAAACACTGTGTAGATTTTGCGCCCCCAAATGTCGGGCAGGGACAATTCCAGATCGCGGATCAGTGCGTTGATGTATTCATTTTCCGGCAAGGCCGCGCGCACCTCGTGCGAATTGAAATCGCAATAAGGACATTTGCGCACGCACCAGGGAATGTGGATGTACAGCGACAGCGGCGGCAGAATTTTGAAATCCACCGGCTGGGACGACAGGCCGACAGGCCGCAGCGGATGCTCGCTCATGCGGGCGACAACCGTGCCAGCAAAATTCGCAAGGCCAATGCGCGATGACTGAGTTGCGCTTTTTCGTCACGCGCCAGTTCTGCGCTCATCTTGCCGAGCTGCGACAGCCAGAAAATCGGGTCGTAGCCAAAGCCGCCGTCGCCGCGCGGCGCTTGCGCGATTTCGCCATGCCATTCGCCTTCGGCAATCAGTGGTTGCGGGTCGTCGGCGTGACGCACCAGCGCCAGCACACAATAATAATGTGCGCGGCGATCTGCCACACCTTGCAGGGCGGCCAGCAATTTCTGATTATTTGCCGCGTCGGATTTCGGCGCGTCTCCGGCGTAGCGCGCAGACAACACGCCCGGCGCGCCACCCAGCGCATCGACACAAATGCCGGAATCATCCGCCAGCGCAGGCAGTCCGCTGGCGCGGCTGACGTGGCGCGCTTTCGCAATCGCGTTTTCGACAAACGTGGGATACGGCTCCTCGGCTTCAGCGATGCCCAACTGCGATTGCGTCAGCACTTCGATGCCGAGCGGCGACAGCATGTGCTGGAATTCGCGCAGCTTGCCGGGGTTGTTGGATGCGATGACCAGTTTTTTCATGTTTTTTTATCAAGACAGGATGAGAAAAAATTGCCCCTCACCCTAACCCTCTCCCCATGAATGGGGAGAGGGGAAAACAGCCCTACGCCAAAACATTCCGCTGCATTTGCACCAACTGCACGATCCCCGCTTTCGCCAAATCCAGCAGCGTGTCCATTTCCTCGCGGCTGAACGCATGGCCTTCCGCCGTGCCCTGAATCTCGATGAAGCCGCCGCTGCCGAGCATCACAACATTCATGTCCGTGTCGCACGCGGAATCTTCCGCATAGTCCAAGTCCAGCACCGGCACGCCATCATGGATGCCGACTGAAATTGCCGCGACGAAATCGCGCAGTGGCGATTCCTGAATCAACCCTTTCGCGAGCAAGGTCGTTACCGCGTCATGTAGCGCGACAAACGCGCCGGTGATGCTGGCGGTGCGCGTGCCGCCGTCGGCTTGAATCACGTCGCAATCGAGTTGGATGGTGCGCTCGCCGAGTTTTTTCAAATCCACCACCGCGCGCAGAGAGCGCCCAATCAATCGTTGAATTTCCTGCGTGCGCCCGGATTGTTTGCCGCGTGCGGCCTCTCGCCCCATGCGCTCGCCGGTGGAGCGCGGCAACATGCCGTATTCCGCCGTCACCCAGCCTTCGCCGCTGCCTTTTTTGTGCGGCGGCACGCGCTCTTCCACGCTGGCGGTGCAAATTACTTTGGTGTCGCCGCATTCGATCAACACCGAGCCTTCGGCGTGTTTGGTGTAGTGGCGGGTAATGCGGATGTCACGCAGTTGATCGGGGCGACGTTGGTTTGAACGCATATCTGACAAATTCTGATGGTGGATGATAGTATTCATTATAGCCGGACGTTTTCATTCCCGATTCATTATGTCCGACTAAATGTGTTGCCGTTCATATAAAATAACATCTCAAATACTCGCATTACTCAACCACGATGATCTCCAGCATGACAGGTTTTGCAACGGCATCCACAGAGCTGGATGCCGGTTCGCTGACAGTCGAATTGCGCTCGGTCAATCATCGTTATCTCGATCTCCAACTGCGGATGCCCGACGAATTGCGCGTGCTGGAACCCGCGCTGCGCGAGGCCATTTCCGCGCAGCTCAATCGCGGCAAGGCGGAATGCCGCATCAGCTTTACGCCGCGCACTGGACAAAATACCGCACAAGTCAACCACACGACGCTGCAACAACTCATGCAATGGAATGACGAGATTCGCGCCGCGCTGCCCGATGCCCGCAGCCTCAGCGTCGCCGAAATTCTGCGCTGGGACGGCATCCTGCAAAGCGCCGCGACCTCCGCCGACGCCTTGCACGCGGCAACGCTCGAACTGGCGCAACGCGCCATCAGCGAATTTTCCGCTGCGCGCGAACGCGAAGGTGAAAAACTGAAAGATTTTTTGCTGTCGCGCGTGACGCAGATCGAAACCATTTGCGCCGATGTCGCGCCGCGCATCCCCGCTGCCGTCGCCGCTTATCGCGAAAAACTCACCGCGCGATTGCGCGCCGCCATGCCGGACATGGATGAAGACCGCTTGAATCAGGAAATCGTCCTGTTCGCCAGCCGCATTGACGTGGACGAGGAACTCTCGCGCTTGCGCGCCCACCTCACCGAGACGCGGCGCGTGTTGACGCAAGGCGGCGCGGTCGGCAAGCGGCTCGATTTTCTGATGCAGGAACTGCACCGCGAAGCCAACACCCTGGGATCGAAGTCCGTCGATGCGGAAGTGTCGCGCGCGTCGATGGACATCAAATTGTTGATCGAACAGATGCGGGAACAAGTCCAGAATCTGGAATAAACCCAGCCCACCATGAACGCCGCCAACGAAAATCTCTCCCGTCCATTGCCCACGCTCTATGTTCCGCACGGCGGCGGTCCCTGCTTTTTCATGGACTGGACGATCGGACCATCCGACACCTGGGACAAAATGGCAGCCTGGTTGCGCCAGCTTGGCAACGAAATAGAATCCCGCTACGGCAAACCCCGCGCGATTCTGGCGATCTCGGCGCACTGGGAGGAACGGCAAGTCACCGTGCAAAAACGGGCGCATCCTGGGTTGCTGTATGACTACTACGGCTTTCCGGCGCACACCTATCAATTGCAATACAACGCGCCCGGCGATCCGGCGCTGGCGCCGCACGTCACAGAACTGCTGGAAGCCGCCAGCATCCCCGTTCACTCTGACGCAACGCGCGGCCTCGATCACGGCGTATTCGTTCCGTTCAAGCTGATTTTTCCCGACGCAGACATCCCCGTTTGCCAGATGTCGCTGCAAGCCGGCCTCAATGCCGCCAGCCATCTCGCCATCGGCCAGGCGCTCGCGCCGCTGCGCCAGCAGGGCGTGCTCATCATCGGCAGCGGCATGAGCTATCACAACATGCGCGCCATTTTCACGGGCAGTGGAACCGCTGATTCCCTGGCGTTTGACGCCTGGCTGACGGAGACCGTGGAACTGGCGGACGCCAACGCCCGCAATCACCGACTGGAAAACTGGGCGCAAGCGCCCTCCGCGCGCGCCTCGCATCCGCGCGAAGAACATCTGCTGCCCTTGATGATCGCCGCTGGCGCTGCCAGCGAACCGGGACGGCGCATCTTCAGCGACTGCATCATGGAGACGCAGCTTTCCGCTTATTCGTTTGGGGACGATTCCGGTTTATAGTATCCGTCCCGGAGGAGAAACCGCATGGCCTACGTCGTCACCGAAACCTGCATCCGCTGCAAATACACCGACTGCGTGGACGTCTGCCCGGTGGATTGCTTTCACGAAGGGTCGAATTTTCTGGTGATCGACCCCGGGGAATGCATAGACTGCACGCTGTGCGTGGCAGAATGCCCCGTCGAAGCCATCTACGCCGAAGATGACGTGCCGGACGATCAGCGCCACTTCATCGCGCTGAATGCCGAACTGACAAAACACTGGCCGCCCATCGTCGCGAAAAAAACCGCACCGGCGGACGCCGACGACTGGCGCGACATAAAAACAAAACTCCACCTGCTCGAACGGTGAGTCCGGCGACTGGCTACTTCGACCGCATCGCGGCAGACCTGCTTGCCGCACACCCCGCGCCGGATCTGCGCGCGGCCATCGTCATCCTGCCCAACTACCATGTCGCGCAACCGCTGGCGCAAGCGCTCGCGCGCGCCGCAAAAGTCCCCGCCCTGCTGCTGCCGCGCATGACCACCCTGACCGATTGGGTGCGGGATGTCACGCCGGACGCGCAAGCGATCCCCGATAGTCGGCGCGGCGCGCTGCTCTACCAGCATCTGCATCAAAAACGCTGGTTCGGACGAGCCGATTTGTGGGGCATCACGCAGGAATTGCTCAAGCTGTTCGATGAGCTAACCAACCATGCGCTCGACGCCCTGGCGGTCGATGAAGACACGTTTGCCGCCGCCGTGGAACGCGCGTATGCCGCGCGCCAGAATGAGTCGCTGCAACTGGAAGCGCGATTGGTGTTCGAGCTATGGCACGCCATGCAACAAGACGCCACACCCGATTCCGCCCGCGTGTATCAACAACGCCTGGCCGCGCTCGCAGCGAAAGCGGAGCGGCCGCTTTATGTGTTGCGAACGTCGGATTGGGATGCGCTGGAGGAGCGTTTTCTGAAGGCGTATTCGCGGCGGGCGACGGTGCGAGTATTTGATTTGCGGAGAGGGAAGCCGGGGGAATTTTATTTTGGAGAAAATGGTGAAAACACCCGCCCCTCGCTCCCCCGCTTCTTCCCCGCCACCTCCCTCGAACAAGAAGCCCGCGCCGCCGCCATGCAAGTGCGCCTCTGGCTCGCCGAAGGCAAGCGCGACATCGCCATCGTCGCGCAAGACCGCGTGACCGCGCGGCGCGCGCGCGCATTGCTTGAACGCGACGAAGTGCTGGTGCGCGACGAAACCGGCTGGACCTTCGCCACGCTGTCCGTCAGCGCCGCGCTGGACCGCTGGCTCACCGCATTGCAAAGCGGCTTCTATCATCACGACCTGCTCGATCTGCTGAAATCGCCCTTCATCTTTGCCGATCTCATCCCTGACGAGCGCAAGGCCGCCGTGCATCAACTGGAACAATGGTCGCGCAAACACGGCATCGTCGCCGGACTCGATGCGTTCGACAAACTCGCCACGACAGAACCGCACCCGATGCTGGCGCGTTTGCGAAAAGCCGCCGCACTGCTCGAACAACACCACAACCGCACGCTGACGGAATGGCTGCGCGCACTGCGCGAGAGCATGGCCGAACTCAGCATGGACATCGGCCTCGCCAAAGACGACGCTGGCGCGCGACTGTTGCAAGCGCTGGATGATTGGCAGCAGGAATTGGCCGACGACAACGGCCGTTATCGCTTTGCCGAATGGCGACGCTGGCTGGCGCAACGTCTCGACACAACGACTTACATCGACACCCGCATCGACAGCAGCGTGCGCTTCACTCACCTCGCCGCAACGCGCTGGCGCGCGTTTGATGCCGTGCTGTTGCTGGGCTGCGACGCCGATCACCTGCCCGGCGACATGAGCGGCGGACGCTGGTTCAACGACGCCGTGCGCGGCATCCTCAAACTGCCCACGCGCGCCAGCCGCGCCGCGCGTCAACATGATGACCTGATCGGACTGCTCACGTTGAATGATTGCGTGCTGGCAACCTGGCAGCAGGAACGCGATGGCGAATCGGGATTGTTGAGTCCGTGGTTGCAGTTGTTGCGCGATCAATCGGCGGTGGGCGAAGGCGGGGAAAATACCCATCCCCACCCTAACCCTCCCCTTGAAGGGGAGGGGATTGATGAGTTGATCGCTTGCCTGGCGCTGGAAGATGCGCGCCGGATCGACCTGCCGATCACGACGCAACCCGCGCCATCCGTGCCACCCGCCCGCATGCCGGAACGCATCTCCGTCGGCGCTTACAACACGCTCGTCGCGTGCCCTTACCAATTTTTTGCGCGCCACTTGCTGCGGCTCAATGAACTGGATGAAGTGCAGGAGGACATCCAGAAACGCGACTACGGCGATCTTGTTCATGCGATTTTGCAGCGTTTCCATCAAAGCCATCCGCGCGTGAGCAAACAGGATGACGACACGCTGCGCGCGGCCTTGCAACACATCAGCGAGGAAGCCTTCGCCGATTTGATCGAACACGATTTCGCGGCGCGCGCCTGGCTCGCGCGCTGGCTCAAAACATTGCCCGCCTATCTCGAATGGCAGCGGAACAATGAACAACACGGCTGGCATTACGCGGAATCCGAGCGCGGATTTGAGCGTCAACTGGCGAGTGTCGTGCTGCGCGGACGCATCGACAGACTGGATGAAAAAGACGGCGCGACCAAGGTGTTCGACTACAAAACGCAGACCGTCTCGCAGCTCACGCGCAAACTCAAAGACGCGGGCGAGGACGTGCAACTCGCTTGCTACGCGGAAGCCTGCGATGCCGCTGAAGCTGCATTCATCAGTCTCGACGGCGACACAGTGCGCGAGATCGCGCCGCCGCAAGAACTCGCGCAACTGGCGCAACGCAACGCCGAACGATTGACACACTTGATGCAGCGTCTGCGCGACGGCGCGAACCTGCCCGCGAACGGCATCGAGCAAACCTGCCAGTATTGTGAAATGCGCGGCCTGTGCCGGAAAGGAGATTGGCAGAATGGATGACAATCACGCCGCGCTTGATCCGCGCCGCAGCGTGACGGTGGAAGCCTGCGCGGGCAGCGGCAAAACCTGGCTGCTGGTGTCGCGCATCGTGCGTCTGCTACTGGACGGCGCGCAGCCGTCGCAAATTCTCGCCATCACCTTCACGCGCAAAGCCGCGCAGGAAATGCAGGCGCGCTTGCAGGAATGGCTGCGGCAACTGGCGAATGGGGATACCGCAGCCGTGCGCCAATTCTTCGCCGAGCGCGGACTGGAAAACCTGGACGACGCAACCGTCGCGCGCGCGCAACGGCTGTACAAGGAAACGCTGACCGCGCAACCCGACGTCACCATCAGCACCTTCCACGGCTGGTTCGCGCAGGTGTTGCAGCGCGCGCCGCTGAACGCGGACGTGATGCAGGGCATGACGCTGCTGGAACGCACCGAAGCTGTGCAGGAAGAAGCCTGGGAAGAATTTCTGGAACACCTGCGCAACAATCCGCGCAGCGCCGAAGCCGGATACATGCAAGCGCTGTTCGACGAATACAGCCTCGATACCACGCGCGCCTTGCTGTTCAATTTTCTCGCCAAACGCGGCGAGTGGTGGGCTTACACGCAAGGCGAGAGCAATCCGGTCGCTTACGCGCAGGAGAACTTGCGCGACGAGTTGAATGTGAATGGCGACCGCGACCCCGCCGCCGATTGGGGTGCGAATGCCGAAAATGAAATCCTCGTGATGCGTTTGGCGCGCGAATTTGCGAACAACGGAACCGCCAACCAGCAAACCCAGGCGAGCCAGATTGAACAGGCATGGACGGACACGCCGCCCGCCATGCGTTACGCCCGCGTGCTGCCGCATCTGCTCACGCAGACAAACGAATTGCGGGCATTCAAGCCGACCAAAGCCCAGAATGCCGAAGCCTTGCAGCAGGCGCGCGCAGCGCTTGCCGAGTGTCTGCAAAAAGTTCGCGGCGAGCTTGCTGACCAGGCCGCCTTCCAACTCAACGCCGCCGTCCTGCATTGCGGCGCAGCGCTGCTCGCCCGCTATCAAACCCTGAAGGAAAAAATGCAGCAGATGGATTTCGCCGATCTGGAATGGCAACTCTGCCACTTGCTGCGCAACAGCGACTACGCCGAAACCATGCAGTTCAAACTCGACAGTCGTTATCGCCATGTGTTGCTGGATGAGTTTCAGGACACCAATCCGCTGCAATGGCAGATTCTGCACGCCTGGTTTGATGCGGCGGCGGCAGTGGATACGCAGCCGTCCGTATTTCTGGTCGGCGACCCCAAGCAATCCATTTATCGTTTCCGCCGCGCCGACGCGCGCCTGTTCGGCGTCGCGCGCGATTATCTGAAAGCGCATTTCGACGCGATCGAATTGCACAACAACCACACGCGCCGCAACGCGCCCGCCGTGCTGGATGTCATCAATGCCGTGTTTGCCGATCATCCGGAGGGCTTCACGGATTTCGCGCCGCACACCGCAGAACACACCGACCTGCCGGGTTGCGTGACCGTGCTGCCGCTCGCCGTTGCGGACGACGCGCAAAAAACAACCGACGCGACGCTCGAACTGCGCGACCCGCTCATCACCGCGCGCACGGAATCTCCCGACGGCGCGCGCAGCAAAGAGGCCGAACAATTCGCCGAATGGCTGCACACCATCGTGAACAACTGGACAGTGCGCGAACACGGTCGCGACCGCCGCGCCGCCTGGGGCGACATCATGGTGCTGGTTCGCAGCCGCACCCATCTCGCCACCTACGAAGCGGCGCTGCGCGCGCGCCATATCCCCTTCCTCAGTTCGCGGCGCGGCGGTCTGCTCGACACGCTCGAAGCGGAAGACGTGCAAGCCTTGCTGACTTTTTTGATTACGCCGTTTGCGGATCTGGCGCTGGCGCAAGTGCTGCGGTCGCCGATTTTTTCGTGCGGGGATGAGGATTTGTTGCAACTTGTCCAATCCTCCGCCACACCCGCCCCCTCTCTCCCGCCAGGGGAGAGGGGCTTAATCTCCGAAAGAAAAGCATCCTGGTGGAAAAAACTGCAACAGCTTGAGAATCCCTCCCCCGCCCTGCGCCACGCCCGCGACAAACTCCAGGACTGGCTGCCGCTCGCCGATACCCTGCCCGTCCACGACTTGCTCGACCGCATCTATTTTGACGGCGATGTCATCGCGCGTTACGCCGCCGCGCTGCCACCAGAACGTCGCGCCAAAACGCACGCCAACCTGAACGCTCTGATGGAAATTGCGCTGGCGATGGACGCCGGACGCTATCCCAGCCTGCCGCGCTTCCTGCAAGAATTGCGCGAACTGCGCGACAGCCAGGACGACGCGCCGGATGAGGGTCGGCTAGGCAATGTCGGCGGCGCAGTGCGCATCTACACCGTGCATGAAGCGAAGGGACTGGAAGCGCCCATCGTCTGGCTACTCGACGCCAATGCGGAAAAAAACATGCGCGACAGCAATGATGTCCTGCTCGTCTGGCCGTCCGATGCCAACGCGCCGACGCACTTCTCGCTCTACACCAATCTTGCCTCGCGCAATGGCGAGCGCGCGAAACTGTTTGAAGAAGAAGCCGCGCAACAAGCGCGCGAAGAAATGAATCTGCTCTACGTCGCCATGACCCGCGCGCAGCAAGCGTTGATCGTCAGCGGCAGTGCGAGCCGCAGGGAAAAAACAGCGTCCTGGTATCAGCGCATTGAAGCCGCGCTTGCCGCCTCGGAGGCGGAAAATCCCTTGTGCCACCCCGCGCCGACAGACGACGCACCAGCACATGCCCGCACGCGCGCCGACCTCACCACCTTGCCCGCACCCTGCCCCATCGGCACGCACACGCCGGAGCACACCGAGCAGCAACAGCACGGCATTCGACTGCACGCGCTGCTGGAACATCTCACCAACGCCACGGAATTGCCGCGCGACCTCCGCCTTTCCGCCGACGATCCGCTCTGGCAACAAGCGCAACGCCTGCTCAAGCAACCGCGTTTGCAGCGATTTTTTGATCCCGCGTCCCACCAAAGCGCCGCCAACGAAATGCCTTACGTCAACGCGCGCGGCGAATTGAAACGCATCGACCGCCTGGTGGAATTTGCTGATGAGGTGTGGGTGCTGGATTACAAGAGCGGCACAAATGCCGACCCCGCCCAGCTACGCGAATATCGCGCGGCAATGCAACACGTTTACGCCAGCAAGAAGGTGCGCTGCGCGTTGATATTTGGCGACGGGACGCTGGAAGAAATTGACTAACGTCGGATAAAACCGCAGTCATGTAGGGCGGGGCTTGCCCCGCGCGGTGGTGCGAACCTTGAAATTCTCACAGCGCGGGGCAAGCCCCGCCCTACGTGCTTATCCCGCGTGCCACACCTCTCGCCTGCGACACTCTCCCCCTGCCTAGCGAAACCGCCGACGCTTGATCTCCGGCGGCGCAGCAGCATTCGCGCGGCGCGCGCCTGTCGGTTTTAACGACACCTCATCCAGCGGCGCAAACAATTCCGAAAGCGTTACGTTTATCACGTGGCAGATATTGGCTATGGTTTCAATGGATGGATTGGCGATGCCGCGCTCTATGGCCGAAATATAAGTACGGTCAACGTGCGCCTCAAAAGCAAGCATCTCTTGCGATTTCTCGGCCGCATGCCGACACTCCTTGATGCGCTTGCCCAACGCAAGCAAAACCGGAGCAGACCGAACTGTGGAATCAGGAAGCCTAACCATGTTCACAGAATGCCTGCTTGACGATTATTTAACGACACTATATATACATCAAAAATTGACGTATATAATCAACATATCGACCTCAGCGTGGTTGATGGCGGGGGCGACATTCCTCCTTTTTTCCCGCCAACAAAAGCACTCCGATAAATGATTTGGGAAATGCGACAAGACCCATAGCAAATCATGTTCAAGAAAAGCATAGATTCCTGGGATCTCTTTGACACGCTGGCAGGACGCTTTTACGTCACGCCGGACAGCATCTTTGAATTGATGGA
>JAITMU010000192.1 GCA_031277195.1 Gallionellaceae bacterium
GAGCGCAGCGATACCCAGCATGATTGCCGCAAAGCCGAGATTGCGCTTCGCCACCGAACCCCGCCTGATTGTGTCAAAGCCGAAAAGTGTCGTAGAGTTGCCAGCACGCGATATCGCTATCGACATTCTCAAGGAATGGCCGCATGACTGACGCAGACGCAACTGCTGATCCCTACCCCTTCTCGACAGGGCGGCCGTCGCATGTGGTTTTTCAATCCCTGAACCTGGACGAAATCCGTCCTGCGGAACGCTTTGACTACTGGCAGGAGATGGTCATTCGCGGCGCGGAACTGGAGCGCACCGCCGTTGAGGAATATCCGGTTTTTGAAGGCCGCATGATTTCGCTGGGCACGCCGACCAGCGAACTGCATCAGGGCTATGCCAGCCCCTACGTCACCCGTCGCCAGCCGCACCACATCCGCAAGGACGACAGCGACGTCACCGCCCTCTATCTGGTGCAGGAGGGAACCATCACGCATCATCAGGACGGCGACCGCGACGTCAACGTGTCGTCCGGCGATTTTTTGTTTTTCAACATGGCGCGCCCGTCCGAATCCTCCCTTTCAGCCTGCGCGCTGATTGAGCTGGATCTCTCGGCGCAGACGCTGCAAGCCGAACTGGGCATGATCCCGTCGCCCAGCCTTGTCACCGATGCCTTGAGCGTCTCGAAGCTGGCGCCTTTGCTCAAGGCGCAACTCGCGCACCTGCCGCACGCCCTGGGCGCAATGAGCGAAGCGGAGCGGGTGCTCTCCCTGCGTTCGACCGAAAATCTCGCCATCGCAATTTTGCGCGGCATGTTGCGCAACACTACCGCCCTGGCGTGGTTCGACATGGAGAGTCCGGCGCAGGCAAACGCCTTGTTCCTCGCCGCCTGCCGCTTTATCGACAGGGAATTGCGGCATCCTCATCTCGACGTGGCTATGGTGGCCGACGCGCTGTACTGTTCCCGCGCCACCCTTTACCGCGCCTTTGCGGAGAACCAGAAATCGGTGGGCACATACATCCGGCAGGCGCGGCTCGCGCGTTTGTGGCAACTGCTGGAACGCGCGCCCGCCAACGCGCTCATCGGCGATCTCGCCGAGCGTTGCGGGCTGTACGACACCCCCAACGTAAACCGCATGTTCCGCGCGGAATTTGCCGTCGCGCCTTCCGACGTGCGGCGGCATATCGCCGGACGCAGTTGATGCGCCGACCGGCGCAGAAAACGGAAATGTCCGCCCGCCCCATCCTCCTGACCGCCGCGCTGGCCATGCTGGTGATGCTCGGCTCGCTCAGCATCGACGTTTACGTCCCGTCGCTGCACGCCGTCACCGGCGAATTTCAGGCCGACCCGCTGGCGGCGCAGCAGACCTTGAGCGTCTTTGCCCTGGGCGTGAGTCTGGCGATCCTGTTCTGCGGCACCCTGTCAGATTCGCTGGGACGCCGCCGCGTCACGCTGGTCGCGCTGGTCGTGTTCGCGCTCACCTCCGCAGCCGCAGCGCTCGCGCCCGACCTCAACGCCTTGATCGTCCTCCGGCTGCTGCAAGGCATTTGCGCGGGCGCGGGCGGCGTCATCGCGTTCGCCACCGTGCAGGGCAAATTCGCCCCCGCCGACGCGCAGCGCATGATCGCCACGCTGTTTATCCTCGGCAGCGTGGAACAAATCATCGCCCCCGTGCTGGGCGGCTGGCTGCAAACCACGCTGGGCTGGCGTTCGACATTCTGGTTTCTCGCCGCCTTCGGCTGCCTGTTGCTGGCGATGTCGCTGCGCGCGCTCGACGAAACCCTGCCCGCCGCCGACCGCGTTCCGCTGCGCCTGCGCCCCATCGCCGCCAATTACCTGACTTGCCTCTGCCACCTGCCGTTCATGCTGATGGCAGTCGCACTCGGTCTCGGCATGGGCGGTTTTGCGCTGTACACCGGCGCGGCCTCGCCTTACATCCTGGAAATCCTGCGCCTGAGCGAAACCGACTTCGGCTGGCTGTTCACGCCGCTGGCGCTGGGCATGGCGGCAGGCTCGTTCGCGGCAAACCGCTACGCGCACAAAGCGACGGCCAACCGCCTCACGCGCATCGGCTTCGCCCTCACCATCGTCGCAGCGCTCATCAGCATCGGCTACACCGCCTGGTTCACCCTCGCCATCCCGTATGCCACGCTGCCCCTGTTTTTGTACGCCTTCGGCATCGCCCTTGCCACCCCCGGCATGATGGTCACCATGCTGTCACTGTTCCCCCGCATGCGCGGCCTCGCCGCCTCGATGCAAGGCTTCGTGCAAGTCATGCTGTTCGCCCTGATCGCCGGACTGCTCGCCCCCCTGCTGTTCCACAGCGCCCAAGCCCTCGCCTGGACGCACCTCGCGCTTTTGGTTGCAGGACTGGTCGCGTGGGAAGCGGGAATTCGCATTCCCAAATGAAGGCGGGGCTTGCCCCACGGTTTTTGCACTCCCTGCCTCGTCATTCCCGCGAAGGCGGGAAGGTGAATTCACGCTTGAAGTGCAACAGTTGATCGAAGCTCGAAGAATACCTCTTCGGGCGTTTTGAAACCAAGGCACTTCCGAGGTGTTCTGTTTAATCGTCGTGCCTGCTCGGCAATCACCGTCGGGCTCAGTTCGCGCAGATCCGTTTTGCGCGGTAGCGTTCGTCGTAATCGCCCAATGGCATTTTCAATGCCGCCTTTTTGCCAAGGGCTGTGCGGATCGCAAAAAAACGTCTG
>JAITMU010000111.1 GCA_031277195.1 Gallionellaceae bacterium
GGCAAGCCCCGCCCTACGCGCCCTCGTTTTCAGTGATGATGCCCGCCCTCACCATGCACATGCCCGTGCGCCAACTCCTCAGCCGTCGCCGCGCGCACGCCTGCGATGGAACCGGCAAACGTCAGCGTTTTGCCTGCGAGCGGATGATTGCCGTCCACGGTCACTTCCTTGTCGTTGACGTCCACCACGGTGTAGAGCATGTAATCCTCATCGTCCGCGTCTTCCGCGCCGCCCTCGAACTGCATGCCGATCTGGACGTTTTCCGGAAACAGACCGCGCGGTTCGACGTGTACCAGATCGTGATCGTATTCGCCAAAAGCGTCGTCCGGCGACATCGTGACGCTGAACGTCGCGCCCGCTTCCTTGCCGTGCAACGCCTCCTCCACAGCGGGAAAAATGCCGTCGTAACCGCCGTGCAAATAACTCACCGGCGCATCGGTTTGTTCCAGCAGCATGCCGTTGGCGTCATGCAATTCATAATTCAGCGACACCACGGTGTCTTTGGCGATTTTCATTTGAGTTCCTTTGGTCAGGGTTTGCAACGAGCCATTCTAGCGGATTTCCTGCCAGTAGGTTGTGGTGAGCGCAGCGAACCGCAACGAAACAAGCCATGCTTCCCAAGACGCTATGCGAGACGCGCATACTCCGCCCGTTGCGGTTCGCTGCGCTCACCGCAACCTACTATAATCCCCGCATGAAAAAACCGCTCCCCTTCCTCGGCAACTTCAGCGCGCAATCTTTTCTGCGCACCTACTGGCAGAAAAAACCGCTGCTCATCCGCAACGCGTTTCCGCATTTCAACGGCCTGCTCGACCCGCGCCAACTGCTCGCGCTGGCCTGCGATCCCGACGCGCAATCCCGTCTGGTGACGCGGCGCGGCAATCGTTGGCAACTGCAGCATGGGCCATTCGCGCCGGAGGATTTCCCCACCGCGCGCGCAACGAAGTGGACGACGCTGGTGCAAGGCGTCAATCACTTTCTGCCCGCGGGCGCGGAATTGCTGCGGCATTTCGATTTCATCCCGCACGCGCGGCTCGACGATTTGATGGTGAGCTACGCGCCCAAAGGCGGCGGCGTCGGGCCGCACTTCGACGCCTATGACGTGTTCCTGCTGCAAGGTTCCGGGCAACGTCGCTGGCAAATTTCCACGCAAAAAGACCGCACGCTGATCGACGGCGCGCCGCTGCGTATCCTGAAAAATTTTGAACCGGAACAGGAATGGGTGCTGGAAGCGGGCGACATGCTCTACCTGCCGCCGCAGTGCGCGCACAACGGCGTCGCCGAAACGGACGACTGCATGACCTACTCCATCGGCTTTCGCACGCCGTCCTGGCAGGAACTCGGCGAGCAATTCCTCGTGTACCTGCAAGATCGCATCCGCATCGACGGCATGTACGCCGACCCCGATCTCAAACTGCAATCGCATCCCTCCGAAATCAGCGCGGACATGCTGCGGCAGGTGAAGCGCGCCATCGGAAAAATTCGCTGGGAACGGCGCGACATCGCCGACTTCCTCGGCAGTTATCTCTCCGAACCCAAGCCGCACATTTTTTTCGATCCGCCGGGCAAACCGCTCGACGCCAAACGCTTCGCCCGCGCCGTGCGGGATCGCGGCGTCGCGCTCGATCTGAAATCGCAAATGCTGTGTCACGATGGCGTTATCTTCATCAACGGCATCGCCTGCGACGTCGGCAAAACAACTTACCGCTGCCTGCGCCATCTCGCCGATGCGCGTCGATTGAATGCCGCGACGAAAATGCCAGCCGAAGCGGAGGAGTTGCTTTATGAGTGGTATCTGAATGGTTACGTCATGCCCGCAAAACGTAAATAAAAACGCTTCATGCCCGCGCAACCCCCATGGGTACTGCGCTTATGAAGCGCGAAATATCCAATAATTACTGTTGCATTTCCAAAAAATTGGTAGAATGCTCCGCCTCCGTCGCGTCTTACGGGTGTGACGGGCAAGCTTCAAACATTTTCACAACTCTAGTTAAAGGAAAACCAATGACACGCTCTGCTCTGATTGCTGCCCTGCTGGCTCTGACCCTTGCTGCTTGCGGCCAAAAGGCTGCTGACGCTCCTGCTGCTGACGCTGCGCCTGCTGCTGAAGCTCCCGCTGCTGAAGCGCCTGCTGCTGACGCTGCTGCTCCGGCTGCAGAAGAAGCCGCACCTGCTGCTGACGCTGCCGCTCCGGCTGCTGCTGAATAATTCAGGGGTTCCCCGAATGTAAAAAAGCCGACGCAAGTCGGCTTTTTTATTGGTGCGAGTCAGTGATCTTTGGCGGAGAGGGTGGGATTCGAACCCACGGTACGGGGTTACCGTACGCCTGATTTCGAGTCAGGTACATTCGACCACTCTGCCACCTCTCCGAAGCCGCGCATTTTACCAGTAATCCAAAATTCAGGCAGAATGTTTACATGCGTCTGCCCACTACTCTCATCGTCCTGCTCTGCTGCGCCCTGCTCGCGGCGTGTTTGCCGTCTGAGCCGACGGCAAAACCCTGGCGTCAGGAACTGACCGTCGCCGTCACACAGGATCAGGGCAGCGTGGAAGCGGAATTCCGGCAACAACTCATCACGCTGTTCGCGCAGGAATTGAACTTGCGCGTGCGACTGGTTCCGCTGCCGCCGGATCGCATCGTGTCCGCGCTGCTGTCCGGGCGCGTGCATTTTGCGGCGGTGGGAATGCGCGCGGACACTTCCAGCGGTTTGCGGTTTGCGCCAGCGTATCAAACCGTCAGCGAACATCTGACCTGTCTCATCCCGCCGCGCAAGCTGCAAAACCTCATCGAGAAAAACATCACCGTGATCAGCGACTCAGCGCAGGAGCAAGCGTTGCGCGAATTGCAGGAAACGCTGCCTGATCTGCAATGGGAAACGCGAACGACGGGAACGGTTGCCGATTTGCTGGAGGAAGTCGCCGACGGAAAACTGTAATGCACCGTCGCCAACAGCGCGCAACTGGCGCTGGCGCGACATTTTCATCCCAACCTCGCGGTGTCATTCGAGATCGCGTCGCCCTCACAACTGGCCTGGACGTTTGCGCCGGACAGCGACAACGCCTTGTTTGAAGCGGCGGGTAAATTTTTTACAAGAATCCAGCGCGACGGCACGCTGGATCAACTGCTCGACCGCCACTACGGTCACAACGAACGGCTGGGAACCATTGATGCCGCCGCCTTTCTCGCCGCCGCGCAAACCACGCTGCCTCTCTATCGCCCCATGTTTGAAGAAGCGGAACAGATCACCGGCATCGAATGGCGGCTGCTGGCTGCGCTGGCTTATCAGGAATCGCATTGGGATCCGCTCGCCACCTCGTTCACCAACGTGCGCGGCATGATGATGCTGACCGGAGAAACCGCCACCCGCATGGGCGTGACGGATCGATTGGATGCGCACGCCAGCATCATCGGCGGCGCGCGTTATCTGGAGATGCTGAAGGATCAACTGCCCGCGCGCATTCCCGAAGGCGAGCGAATCTGGTTTGCGCTGGCCGCCTACAATCAGGGCATTGGGCACCTGGAAGATGCGCGCGTGCTGGCGGCGCGCGCGGGCGCGAATCCGAACGCCTGGCTGGAAGTCAGAAAATTCATGCCGCTGCTGGCGCGACCGGAATATGTCGATCAAACCAAATACGGCTACGCGCGCGGCGGCGAAGCCGTGGCGCTGGCGGAGACGGTGCATCTTTACTACGACATGCTGAAACGCATGGATGTGCCGGGGCCGTTTCAGATTGAACCTGCGGCGGACGCGCAAATTCAGTTGAGGTTGCAGGACATCATGCAATTTGGGTTTGGGCAGTAGGGCGGGGGGGGGCCCCCCCCGCCACAAATTAAAAAAACCCACC
>JAITMU010000003.1 GCA_031277195.1 Gallionellaceae bacterium
GTGTCGCGTGTCGCGTGTCGCGTGTCGCGTGTCGCGTGTCGCGTGTCGCGTGTCGCGTGTCGCGTGTCGCGTGTCGTGTGTCGCGTGTCGCGTGTCGCGTGTCGCGTGTCGCGTGTCGCGTGTCGGTGGCGTTATTCATGTCGCCATCGTGACACGGTTTTATGGAACTGGCAACTCGATATTGAACATACCGTTCGGGTTTCGCCTGTCCCTTCGATAAACGTAGGGCGGGGCTTGCCCCGCGCGGTGCGAACCTTGAAATTCCCACAGCGCGGGGCAAGCCCCGCCCTACATCCCGCTACCCCGTCATTCCAGCGGAAATAACAATCCGCACAGCGGACAAAACCTTATTGTCCGGCTACGCCGGAACATTTTGATAAACGCGCTGGATTCCAGCGTTCGCTGGAATGACGGGAATCAAGGGGGGGTGTGATACATCTTACTTTCTGTGCGGCTTCTTCCGTCAAATAAAAAAACTGAGGGACAGCGTGTAGGGCGGGGCTTGCCCCGCGCGGTGGGCGTCTTCGCGCGGTTGATTTGTCCCATGTGATGCGGACGTTGAAATGCTCACAGCGCGGGGCAAGCCCAGCCCTACAGGATGATCGGACAATCGGATAATTCGTTACTTTTTACGCCGTTGTGCGGATAGTGCTGCGCGAGCATTGCGCTGATGCTGCGGACGCCTGCAATCACACCGCGTTCAAATTCACCGGCGCGAAACGCGACTTCCATTTCGGCGCATATCGTTTCCCAAGCCGCTTGTCCCAGCTTCGCGTCAATGCCGCGATCTGCGACGATTTCCACATTGCGATCGGCGAGCAACAAATAAATCAGCACGCCGTTGTTGTGCTCGGTGTCCCACACGCGCAACTGCGAGAACACCTCAAGCGCGCGCTGCCGTGCCGTCTGTCCGGCAAAGAGCGGCGACAAATCGAGTGACGCTTCGACCGCGAAGCGAACCTGCCCCTGATGTGTCGCTTCGGTTTCGCGTATCACCTGTTCAATCGCATCCAGCGCGCGTGACGGAAACGCGCGCCGCGCGGCGGCGCGTCCCGTGAATAAGTGACGAATGACACGGTGCAGATTCATCACCATCTCCCCGACGCGCCGCCACCGCCGAAACCGCCACCACCGCCACGGAATCCACCACCACCGCCAAATCCGCCGCCGCCATATCCGCCACCAAAACCGCCTCCGCCATAACCGCCACCGCCCAGACCGCGACCACTGACGCCGCCCAACATCACGATCACGAATGCCACTACGCCGACCAGCAACGCAACCAATCCCGACGCGGCCACAAGCCAGGCCAGCAAACCGATGCCGCCGCCGGTGAGCATGGCGGCAGGGACGCGACCAAACAGCGCGCGCAGAAAACCGCCGAGAACAATCGCCGCGCCCAGCGCGAAAAACAGCAGCGATTCGGTATTGCCGCCGCCATTCGTCACCGCGCGCGGCGCAGGCGGCGGCAGCGGTTCGCCGTTGATGACGTTCATCATTGTCGTCAGGCCAGCGGCGATGCCGGCAGCAAATTCCCCGCGCTGAAAATACGGCACGATGTTTTCGTTGATGATGCGGCTCGCGGTGGCATCGTTCAGCGCGCCTTCCAGTCCGTAGCCCACTTCGATGCGCACGGCGCGATCATCCTTGGCGATGAGCAACAACGCGCCATCATCCACGCCCTTGCGCCCCAGCTTCCATGCGTCAACGACGCGAATGCCGAATTGCTCGATGGCTTCCGGCGCGGTGGTGGGGACAATCAGCACAGCGATCTGCGCGCCCTTCGCCTGCTCGAATTCCGCGAGTGTCGTTTCCAGCGTTTGTATTTGTTGCGCGTCCAACGTGCCGGTGAAATCGGTGACGCGCTGCGTCAACGACGGCACCGCGACTTCGGCATGCGCGGCGCTGATGAACAACGCGAGCAGGAAGAACCAGATGGGGAGGTTTTTCATGTTTCGGTTTGTCGCATCTACCGTCATTCCCGCGTGATTTTGGCGGGAATCCAGTGGCTCACCGCCTCGCGCAGCGAGGCATCAAAACCCTAAAGACACTGGATTCCCGCCAAAATCATGCGGGAATGACGAGGCTCTCTTAAAACTCCACCTTCGGCGGCTGCGAAATCGCTTTTTCATCATCCACCGTAAACGACGCCTTGGTCTTGTAACCGAATATCATCGCCGTCAGATTGCTCGGAAACGAACGCACGGCGACGTTGTATTCCTGCACCGCCTGGATGTAGCGGTTGCGCGCGACGGTGATGCGATTCTCGGTGCCTTCGAGTTGCGCTTGCAGCTCGCGGAAATTCGCGTCCGATTTCAATTCGGGATAATTTTCCGAGACCACCAGCAAGCGACTCAACGCGGATGTCAGCTCGCCTTGCGCCGCCTGGAATTTTGAAAATGCCTGCTCATCATTGACGAGTTCCGGCGTCGCCTGAATGCTGCCCACTTTGGCGCGCGCTTCGGTAACGCCGAGCAATACCGTCTGCTCCTGCGCGGCAAAACCCTTGACCGTATTCACCAGATTCGGCACCAGATCGGCGCGACGCTGATACTGATTCAACACCTCCGCCCAGCTTGCCTTGACTTGTTCGTCAGCCGTTTGAAACGTGTTGTAGCCGCAACCGCTCAACAGCGTGAACAGCAGGATTGCCAGAAAGTAACGCATTGTTTTCATGATCTCTCCATCAAAAGTTTACGCCGGGCACTATACCATTACGCCGACGCCCCCGCCGCATGTCCCGACGCCCACGCCCATTGAAAATTGTAGCCGCCCAGCCAGCCGGTGACATCCACCACCTCGCCGATGAAATACAGACCCGGCACATCCCGACACGCCATTGTTTTGGACGACAATGCGCGCGTGTCCACGCCGCCGCAAGTGACTTCGGCTTTTGCGTAACCCAGCGTGCCGCTCGGCGTAATGCGCCAGTCGCGCAATCGCGCCAGAATTTCCGCGCGCTGTTTTTCGTCGTATTGCTTGAGCGGCTTGTTGCCAAAAAATTGCGCGCACCAGATGTCCGCAAATTTTTTCGGCAATCTCTGCGCCAGCACATTCGCCAGCAATTTGTCGCCGTCGCGCTGCACGTCCAGCGTGAAATCTCCATCCGGCAGCAAGTCGATCCGCAACGGTTCGCCATGCGTCCAGCAGGATGAAATCTGCAAGATTGCAGGGCCGCTCAGGCCGCGATGCGTGAGCAACAAATTTTCACGAAACGCATGGTCGCCACAGCGCACGTTTGCGTCGAGTGACACGCCGCTCAACGCCGCATAGGGCGCCCACTCCATCGGCGCGAAACTCAGCGGCACGAGACCGGGTTTGAGTTTGGTGATTGGGATGCCAAACTGTTCAGCGATGCGATAACCCAACGGCGTCGCGCCGATTTTCGGAATCGACAAGCCGCCGGTGGCGACAACCAGCGATTGCGCGCGAAATGCGCCCTGTGAGGTTTGCAGCAGAAAATCCGCATTGTCGGCGCGTTCGATTTTCTGCACCTCGCACGACATGCGCCAGCGCACGCCTGCCGCATCGCATTCGCGTTTCAATACGCCGATGACGGCTTCAGATCCTTCGTCGCAAAAAAGCTGTCCAAGTTTTTTCTCGTGCCAACCGATGTCGTGGCGCTCCAGCAGATCAATAAAATGTCTGGGGGTGTAACGCGCCAGCGCGGAGCGGCAGAAGTGCGGGTTTTCGGAGAAATAATTTTCCGGCGCGGCGTCGAGGTTGGTGAAGTTGCAACGACCGCCACCGGAGATGCGGATTTTTTCGGCGAGCTTGCTGGCGTGGTCGAGCAGCAGCACGGAACGGCCGCGCTGCGCGGCGGTGGCGGCGCACATCATGCCTGCGGCACCGGCACCGAGGATGATGACGTCGTAAGATGCAGAGAGAGGCATGGTTAAAGTTGGGAAATACCCATCCCCACCCTAGCCCTCCCCTTGAAGGGGAGGGGACAGATCTGGCTTGCTCGCTTCCAACCACAAACATTTCCCCTTGCTGTCCTTGGCAATATCCGTCAACTGCTGCGCGTGCTGCGCCAGTTCCTCATCCGTCGCGCGCAGCACGCGTATCGACCCGCGCAGCGCGTCGATGGAATGGGTGGCATCAACTTCGTCGCCTTCATCCTCCTCGCCCAGAAAGCTGTCCTGCCCGCGCGTCATCGCAAAATACACTTCGGCCAGCAAGCCCGTGTCGATCAGCGCGCCATGCAAGGTGCGGCGCGATCTGTCGATCTGGTAACGCTCGCACAAGGCATCCAGATTGTTCCGCTTGCCCGGATGCAATTCCTTCGCCAGCACCCAGGTGTCGATCACGCTGGGACAGTATTCGGAAAGCGGCGACAACCCCGCCAGTTCAAATTCACGGTTCAAAAAACCCACATCAAACGGCGCGTTATGGATGATGAGTTCCGCGCCACGAATGAATTCAATCAACGCGGGCGCAATCTCGGCAAACTTCGGCTCGTCACGCAAACGCTCCGTCGTCAGCCCGTGTACTTCCAGCGCCTTCTCGTCGCTTTCGCGCTCCGGATTCACATAGCGATGAAAGTGCCGCTCGGAAACCTTGCGCCCGTCTATCTCAACCGCCGCGACTTCAACAATGCGGTGCCCCTGTTCGGGATACAGTCCGGTGGTTTCGGTGTCCAGTACGATTTGTCTCCTGATTTTCCTTTGCTACCCCTCACCCTAACCCTCTCCCCGCAAGCGGGGAGAGGGGACTATTTTCCCTCTCCCCATTTATGGGGAGAGGGCTAGGGTGAGGGGCTGTTTTCAACTGCCCTGTTCTTGCAATTCTTCAATGCCGCGATTCGCCAGTTGGTCGGCGCGCTCATTGCCTTCGTGTCCGGCGTGCCCTTTGACCCACATCCATTCAACCTCATGCTGCGCCGCCACCTCATCGAGGCGACGCCACAGGTCTTCATTCTTCACCGGTTTTTTGTCGGCGGTTTTCCAGCCGCGCTTTTTCCAGTTCGGCAGCCATTCAGCGATGCCCTGCTGCACATATTTGGAATCGGTGTGCAGAACCACGCGACACGGGCGTTTCAAGGCTTCGAGCGCGCGTATCGCGGCGATCAGTTCCATGCGGTTGTTGGTGGTGTGCGCTTCGCCGCCGCAGAGTTCGCGCTCGCGATCTCCGGCGCGCAACAGCACGCCCCAACCGCCGATTCCGGGATTGCCCTTGCAAGCGCCGTCGGTAAAAATTTCGATTGCCGCCTCGCTATTGCTCATCGGTTTCCGTCTTTCTTTGCATACCCTCATGACGAAGCTGCGGTCGCGCCGGAATCAATTTGCCCACCAACCCCTCATTCCATCGCGGTTTGAGTGGCCGCACGCCGGGCACGCGCTTCACCGCCTGCAAAAAATACACGCCGCCGCACACCGCCCACCAGCGATCGCCCGCCGGTTCCATAAACTGAAAACGGCGCAGCCAGTCTTCGTTGTTCATCGGCGGCGCATAGCAGGCGAAACGTCCGGCCACCACTTCAAAGCCCAGCAACGCCAGCCAGTCCTTGATGCGCGGCAAGGAAATGAAATTGCCATTCCACGGATAACCGGTTTTCGATCCCATCCGCCGCCGCGCGCCCCACAGGCTGCGCGGATTGAATCCGGTGAGGATGACGTGGCCTTCCGGCATCAGCACGCGCTCAACTTCGCGCAGCACAAGATGCGGATGCTCATTGAATTCGAGCACGTGCGGCATGGCGACCAGATCCAGGCTGCCGGTTTCAAACGGCAGTTCTTCCATCATCAAACGCACTTTCGCATACGGCGACTCGTCAGCTTCCAGCGCCGCGCCCGCCACAATGCGCGTCGGCATCCGGCTGGCGCGCAGACAGTCGCAGTTGAGCAACCCAAGCTGCACCGCGTGAAAACCGAAACGATCCGCCACCGCCTTGTCGAAAAACGCCTGCTCGCGTTCCAGCAGGAATTGTCCCTGCGGGGTGGCGAACCAGTCGATCAAGGTAGTTGCGGTTGACATGTGCTGTCGTTCTGTCCAAAGATTGGCCTCATGACGGCCATTTTTCCGATCCCCGCGCTGCGGGACAATTACATCTGGGCGCTGCACGACGACCATCACGCCGCGGTGGTCGATCCGGGCGATGCCGCACCGGTGCGCGACTGGCTGAATGCCAACGGCCTTACGCTCGCCGCCATCCTCTGCACCCATCATCACCACGATCACGTCGATGGCATCCGCGAACTGGCGCAAGTATACAACGTGCCGGTTTACGGTCCCCGACAGGAATACATCGCCGATGTCACCCGCGCAGTTGGCGAAGGAGATTTCATTGAACTGCCGTTTGCCGGTGTCCGCTTGAGCGTGCTCGACATCCCCGGTCACACGCGCGGACACATCGCTTATCTGGGCGAGGATTTTGTTTTTTGCGGCGACACCTTGTTCGCCTGCGGCTGCGGTCGGGTGTTTGATGGCAGCCTGGAGCAACTGCACCATTCCCTGCGCCGACTGGCTGCGTTGCCGGACGCCACGCGCGTTTTCTGCACGCACGAATATACCGAAAACAACATTCGCTTCGCGCTGCTCTGCGAGCCTGGCAATGTCGCGCTGCAAGCGCGTCAAATCTCGGCGCAGGCGTTGCGCGCAGAAGGCCGCCCAACGCTGCCTTCAACCATCGCGCTGGAAAAAGCGACGAATCCGTTTTTTCGCTGCGATCAACCGGAGATCATGCGCAACGTGGAAAAACATCTGGGGCACGCCTTGTCGTCACGCGATGAAATGCGCGTTTTCGCCGCCTTGCGCGCATGGCGAAACACCTTCTGACATTGCAGCAAACCCTGTTCTGGTTTATCCTGCGCGCCCTTCCGGAGAGGTGGATGAGCGGTTTAAGTCGCACGCCTGGAAAGCGTGTTTAGGTTAATAGCCTAACGAGGGTTCGAATCCCTCCCTCTCCGCCAAATCAATACGTCTCAACGTCTCCCCAAAAAATCCAACCATCGCGCAGTCCAAGCTGTTTTATCCAAGGTTTGCTTGAAAAATCTGCCCGACCATTCCGCCGCGACAAAAGCGCACTGCTTTCATCTTGTTTTTTCTATATATTCAATTAGATGAAAATATAATAGTGCCTTGTTTGTTCGGCACATTTAAAATGAAAACTTGAGATTTAATGACATTTTCTTTAATATACCAGACAAAGGGTTTACAAATTCCCAAAAATCTACTTATGTAATGTATTTCCGTAGAATGGATGCGGAAAATATTTCCCTCAGGGGGCAACCATGAATACAGCAAAAAAACTATGGCTATGGCTCGCGACAGTCATCGTCGTATGTTTTGCTGTGTTGCTCTGGCTTGGCTCCGACCTGTCGCGCACTGCTCCACCCATACCTGATCGCGTCGTCACCGACAGCGGAAAACTGCTTTACACCAAGGCCGACATTCAAACCGGACAAAAGGTCTGGCAGTCCGTGGGGGGCATGGAATTGGGCTCGATCTGGGGTCACGGCGCGATGGTCGCGCCCGACTGGTCGGCGGATTGGCTGCACCGCGAAGCCACCGCGATGCTTGATGCCTCCGCGCGCGAACGCGGAGCGGACAAATACGAAGAACTGAGCGCGGCAGACCAGGCCGCATTGCAGGCGGAACTGCAACCGCGCTTCCGCGCCAACCGTTACGACCCGGCAACCGGCGTGCTGACCTTGAGCGATGCGCGCGGCGATGCCGTGCAGGAAGTCTCTCGCCATTACGACAGCCTGTTCTCGGACGACCCCGCAACACACGCACTGCGCGTGTCCTATGCGATGCGGGAAAACACCATTCCCGATTCGGCACGGCGGCAGACGATCTCCGCATTTTTCTTCTGGACATCCTGGGCTGCCGCCACGGATCGCCCCGGCACCAATTCAAGCTACACCAACAACTGGCCTTATGAGCCGCTGGTCGGCAATACGCCGCTATCCGGCACGTTCCTGTGGTCGTTGTTCAGCATCTTGTTCATGATCGCCGGCATTGCCGTGCTGGTCTGGCATTACGCGGGCTGGCTCAGCAAGGAAGAACCCGTAAAACCGCCGGCGAAAAATCCGATGCGCCCGCTGTTCCTCACCCCGTCGATGAAAGTGACCGCCAAATACTTCTGGCTCGTCGCCACGTTGATGCTGTTGCAGATTGGTCTGGGCGCGGTCACGTCGCACTATCAACTGGAAGGACAGAATTTCTACGGCCTCCCCCTCTCCGACTGGCTGCCTTACAGCTTGACGCGAAGCTGGCACACACAGCTTGCCGTGTTGTGGATCGCCACGGCCTGGCTGGGCACCGGACTTTTCTTCGCCCCCGTCATCGGCGGCGCCGAGCCGCGCTTCCAGCGCCTGGGTGTCCATGTTTTGTTCATCGCGCTGATCCTGATCATCATCGGTGCCTTCACCGGACAATGGTTTGCCGTGATGCAAAAAATGAGCCCGGGCGCGAACTTCTGGTTCGGCCACCAAGGCTGGGAATACGTTGACATTGGTCGATTCTGGCAGGCGATTCTGTTCCTCGGCCTGGTGTTCTGGCTGGTGCTGGTCGGTCGCGCGCTCTGGCCGGCCATCCGCCGCAGGGACGATCTGTCCTCCATCGCCGGTTTGCTGTTCCTCGCCACTCTGGCCATCGGCCTGTTCTACGGCGCGGGGCTGATGTACAACGAACACAGCAGCTTGTCGACCGTGGAATACTGGCGCTGGTGGGTTGTCCATCTCTGGGTCGAAGGTTTCTTTGAGGTGTTCGCCGTCGCCGTGGTCAGCTTCCTGTTCGTCCGCTTCGGCCTGGTGCGCAGCGCCAGCGCGACGATCAACGTGCTGTTCGCCACCATCGTCTTCCTGCTGGGCGGCGTAATCGGCACCTACCACCACCTCTATTTTGTCGGCACAACCATGGCAGGCGTGGCGCTGGGCGCGAGTTTTTCGGCGCTGGAAGTGGTGCCGCTGGCGCTGATCGGCATGGAAGCCTGGGATAACTGGCGACACACCAATGCAATCCCCTGGATGGCGCGCTACCGTTGGCCCATCCGGTTTTTCCTGGCGGTGAGCTTCTGGAATCTGGTGGGCGCAGGCCTGCTCGGCTTCCTCATCAACATGCCGATCGCGCTCTACTACACCCAAGGGCTGATTCTGACCCCGCTGCACGCGCACACCGCCCTGTTCGGCGTTTACGGGATGCTGGGCATCGGCCTGATGCTGTTCTGCCTGCGCGGCTTGCGCAGTGAGGTGCAGTGGAACGAAAACTGGCTGTTCGCCAGCTTCTGGTGCCTGAACATCGGCCTCGCCCTGATGGGGCTGCTTTCCCTGTTGCCGATCGGCATGTTGCAGTTCCAGTCCGTGCTGGAACAGGGTTACGCCTACACCCGCTCCGCGGAATTCATGGATCAATCGTTCATCCATTTCCTCGTCTGGATGCGCACCCCCGGCGACATCGTTTTTGCCTGCGGCGCCCTGCTGCTGGCCGTGTTTGTCGCGCGTCTGTGGCTGAAACCGAAACGGGAAACCGAAGAAAACAGCTAATCATCGTCTCCGTCATTCCAGCGCAAGCTGGAATCCAGCGTGTCAAACAATTCCGGCGTAGCCGGACAATAAAGGTTTTGTCCGCTGCGCGGGTTATTTATCCCCGACTGGATTCCAGCGTGCGCTGGAATGACAGCGAGAGGCAACAGGGGACGCCGTCAAAAATTTCAAACCGAGACACTACCGGTTCATCAAGCCTAGCGCAGCCTGTCCGGTTTTCGTGTAAATTTCGGGTTGGTTTTCGTTGTGCCGTCCCGAATCGTGCGTTCCTATCAGGATAAAATCAGAACCCGCATACGTTACGCACTACTGTTCTCAGTCGTCGTACACGCGCTGCTGCTCGTCATGATCGGGCTGGCTCCGCCGTCCCTGCCCGGGCGCGGAACCGGCCCCAGTTCGCTGGAGATCACGCTGGAACGCGGCGCGGACGAGCTTCCGCGCCCTGCGGCGAACGAAGTCATCGGAGAAGATGTCCCCAGTCCGTCGTCGATGCCTTCCGCGCGCCCCACCCCGCCCCGGAAACCTGCCGCGCCACCCCAAACTGAGTCGCCAAAAGCCGAATCGTCCGCAGAGAGCGCACCGATTGAACCGGCAGAAATCGTGCCGCCGGAGAGCGTACCGCCGGAAGTAGTACCGCCTCAAATCGAACCGTCCGAAATCGAACCGCCCAAAATCGAAGTTCCAACGGTCGAACCGGTAACAGTTGAACCAACAAAAACCGAACCGCCAAAAATCGAAATTCCAACGATTGAACCCGCCGTCGTTGAGCCACCGAAGGTTGAACCACCGAAGGTTGAGCCGCCGAAGGTCGAGCCGCCGAAGGTCGAGCCGCCGAAGGTCGAGCCGCCGAAGGT
>JAITMU010000120.1 GCA_031277195.1 Gallionellaceae bacterium
TCCGCATCCATCTCCACGCCGCGTAACGCAGCGGCGGTGTCGGTGGTGAAAAACGGATTGCCGGTGCCCGCGCCGAAAATCACCACGATGCCGTCTTCCAGATAGCGCAACGCCTTGCCGCGGATGTACGGCTCGGCCACTTGCTCCAGATTCAGCGCAGATTGCACGCGACATTCGATGCCTTGCTGATTCATCGCATCGGACAACGCCATCGCGTTCATCACTGTCGCCAGCATACCCATGTAATCCGCCGTGGCGCGATACATGCCAGCGGCGGCTGGCGCTACGCCGCGAAAAATGTTGCCGCCGCCGATCACGATGGCAACCTGCACGCCCAACGCCGCCACCTCGCCGATCTCGGCGACGATGCGTCCGATCACGGTCTGGTTGATGCCGTAGCTGTCCTCGCCCATCAAGGCTTCGCCGGAGAGTTTGAGCAGGATGCGTTTGTAGGGTTGCGTCATTATTGAATCACCTTTTCCCCATCATCATTTTCACCCGAGCCCGTAGGCTGGGTAGAGCGCAGCGAAACCCAGCAAGCCGCACTTTGAATAATTTGCCGCATGCCGGGTTTCGCTGCGCTCTACCCAGCCTACGGATTCGGTATTTATCCCTTTGCCGCCGCAGCAGCAGCAGCGACTTCCGCCGCGTAATCTTCGACCTTCTTCTCGATGCCTTCGCCGACGACGTACATCTGGAACGCGGTGATGGATGCGCCCTTGCTTTTGAGCAGTTGCTCGATGGTCTGCTTGCCGTCTTCCGCCTTGACGAACACCTGACCCAGCAGCGTCACTTCCTTGAGGAATTTCTGCACCGTGCCTTCGGCGATTTTTTCCAGCATGTCCGCCGGCTTGCCAGCTTCGCGCGCCTTCTCGATCGCGATGCGACGCTCGGTGGCAATTTCTTCCGCCGATACGCCAGACGCATCCACCGACTTCGGCTTGCTGGCGGCGATGTGCATCGCCAAATCCTTGCCCAAGGCGTCGTCGCCCACATAATCCACCAGCACGCCGATACGGCTGCCGTGCAGATACGAGGCCAGCTTGCCCGCGCTGCTGGCGTAACGCGCGAAGCGGCGCACAGTCACGTTCTCGCCCAGCTTCATCACCAGCGCCTTGCGCACTTCTTCCACGCTGCCGTCGCCATTCGCCAGCGGCAGCGCGGACAACGCTTCGAGGTCTGCCGGATCCTTTTCCGCCACGGTCTGCGCCACGTTTTTCGCAAACGCCGCGAAGTCATCGTTCTTGGCAACGAAATCGGTCTCGCAGTTGATTTCCGCCACTGCGCCGGTTTTGCCGTCAGCCGTGAGAAACGCGCTCACCACGCCTTCCGCCGTCACCCGCGCCGCCGCCTTGCTGGCCTTCGCGCCGCTCTTGATGCGCAGCAATTCTTCCGCCGCCTTGAAATCGCCGTCGGTTTCGACCAACGCTTTTTTGCATTCCATCATGCCAAGGCCGGTCGCCTCGCGCAGTTCCTTGACCATGCTTGCGGTAATTTCCGCCATTTTCTAGCTCCTTAGAATAAATCCCAGAATTTGTCATAACCCCGTCATTCCCGCGAAGGCGGGAATCCAGCAGGTTTTAACAAAAGCCCCGGCATAGCCGGACAACATGATTTTGTCCGCTACGCGGAGATGATATTTAACCCGCTGGATTCCCGCTTTCGCGGGAATGACGGGTTAAGAAAAAAGGGCTTGCGCCCTTTTCTCTTATGCATGCTTGTTCAAAATCAAGCGGCTGCTTCTTCCGCAACCTGCTCCACCACCTCATTCAGCGCCTGCTCGCGGCCTTCCAGTACCGCGTCGGCCATGCCGCGGGCGTACAGGCGAATCGCCTGGCTGGAATCGTCGTTGCCGGGGATGGGGTAGTCCACGCCAGCCGGGCTGTGGTTGGTGTCCACCACGCCGATCACCGGAATGCCCAGCTTCTTCGCTTCCACAATGGTGCCCTTCTGATAGCCGACGTCGATCACAAAAATCGCGTCCGGCAGCTTTTGCATGTCCTTGATGCCGCCCAGGCTGCGATCCAGTTTTTCCAGTTCGCGCTGCACCATCAGGCCTTCCTTCTTGGACATCTTGTCCATCGCGGCGCCATCGGCCACCAGCGCTTCCAGTTCACGCAGACGCTTGATGGACAACTGCACCGTCTTGAAATTGGTCAACATGCCGCCGAGCCAGCGGTAATCCACATAAGGGCAATCCGCGCGGCTGGCTTCTTCCCGGATGATGTCGCGCGCCTGACGCTTGGTCGCCACGAACAGGATCGACCCCTTCTTGGCCGCCAGCTTGCGCGCAAAAGTCGTCGCGTCATTGAACATGACGACGGTCTTTTCCAGGTTGATGATATGTATCTTGTTGCGATGGCCAAAGATATACGGTGCCATCTTGGGATTCCAGAAACGGGTCTGGTGTCCGAAGTGGACGCCCGCCTCCAGCATTTGACGCATGGTTACAGCCATGATTGCTCCTGTCGTTAAGGGTTAAGTCTTCCACCCGTCAGCCTGACCCTGAAACAGGGCACCCCAACATGAACGGATGTGCAATTTCCCGCTGGGGGATCCCAGCGAGGGCGCGGATTATAGCACCTTAAGTCATGCTCGCGAAAGTGTATAATCCGCCAAGCTGTCAAATGAACTCCGTAGGTTGGGGTGAGCGCAGCGAACTCCAACATGGCACCATGTTGGGCATCGCCTTCGGCTCACCCCAACCTACAAAACTACCTTGCGTCTTTTAAGGAGCAACCATGACTACAGGCACCGTATTGGATCCCCGCATTTCAGAATTCGAGACCGCTGAACAAGAGGCTCACTATACCGCTTGGCTTAAAGCCAAAGTCGCGGCAAGTTTGGCTGACCCGCGTCCGGCGATTCCGCATGATGAGGTCATGGTCGAAATGGACAAACTGATCACCGAAATCAAAGCCGAGCGAAACGGCTGACATGCTGCCCATCATCTGGCGTGCCTCCGCACGCGATGACTTGCGGCGTATCATTCGCCACATCGCCAGCGACAATCCGCCTGCGGCCAGCCGCATGAAAAATTTGCTGGAAGCCGCCGTCATGCCCGCATCAACCTACCCCTACATCGGACACCTCAGCGACCGCATTCCCGGACTGCGCGAAAT
>JAITMU010000124.1 GCA_031277195.1 Gallionellaceae bacterium
GGGGAGAGGGGTACCATCTTCATCCTCTACGTCCTCAAACACTCTAAAATAGCGCCATGCTCCCCCTCTCGCCCGATCAAGAGTATGTCGTCACGCGCGCCAAGGCGTTTCTTCTGGCGTTGTTGTGCGCGATCTGGGCATGCACGGGTCTGGTCGGTCACGACCCCTGGCGACCGGGAGACGCGTACAGCTTCGGCATCATCCATCACATTCTGCAAAGCGGCGACTGGCTGATTCCGCAGATCGCCGGTGAATCCGACCTGAAAAATCCGCCGCTGTTTTTCCAGACAGGCGCGCTGTTCGCGCAGTTGTTTTCGCCCTGGCTTTCGCCGCACGACGGCGCGCGGCTGGCGAGCGGCTTTTACACCGGACTGACGCTGCTGTTCGTCGGTCTGGCCGGGCGCGAGCTGTTCGGCAAGGGACGCGGTTGGCCGACAGTCATCATCCTGATCGGCTGCCTCGGCATGCTGGTCAACACCCATTTGATGCTGACCGATCTCGCGCTGCTCGCCGGTTGCGCGATGATGCAGTACGGCTTTTGTCTCAGCCAGCGCCGCCCGCTGGCCGCCGGTCTGCTGATCGGCACTGGCGTGGGCGTGGGTTTCATGGCCAAGAGTTTTACCGCGCCGATGCTGTTCCTGCTGATTGCCGTCGCCATGCTGATTTTCCGCAACTGGCGCGTGCGTCCCTATTACACCAGTCTGGGCATCGCAGCGCTGGCAGCGCTCCCCTGGCTCGTCATCTGGCCGACTTTGCTGTATCTGCATTCACCGCAGGCATTCATGGAATGGATTTGGGGCGACAATATCGGACGCTGGCTGGAGCATGTGCGCAGCGGCGATTTCGAGGACGTGTTTTATTACCTGGGCATCCTGCCCTGGTTTGCCTGGCCTGCGCTGCCGCTCGCGGCTTGGGCGGTGTGGCGGAATCGCGGCAAGGTCTGGCACACCATCGAATTCCAGTTGCCGCTGACCAGCTTTCTGGTGACGCTGATCGCGCTGAGTCTGGCGACCAGCGTCAACAACGTGTTCGCGCTGCCGCTGCTGCTGCCGCTCGCGCTGCTCGCCACGGCGGCGCTGCCCATACTGCGACGAGGCGCAGCCAACGCGCTGGACTGGTTCGGCATCATGACCTTCGGCGTGATCGGAATTCTGATGTGGTGGGGCTGGGCTGGGCTGCTGCTGGACAACCACGCCAAAATCACGCAACTGCTGAAAGCGTATCAGCCCGGCTTTGAACCCACGGTGTACGCGCCGACTTTCTGGATTGCGCTGTTCGCAACGCTGCTCTGGATCGTGATGGTGTGGCGCGTGGGTCGCTCGATGCGTCGCGCCGTCGTCAACTGGGCGGGCGGCGTCACGCTGGTCTGGATTCTGGCCATGACGATCTGGCTGCCCTGGCTGGACAGCAGCAAAAGCTACCGCGACACCGCGCTCTCGCTCAAACACGAACTGCCCGCCCGCTACAACTGCATCACCAGCCAGAATGTCGGCGCAACGCAACGCGCCATGCTGGGCTACCACGCGGGGATCACCATACAGTCCGGTGCAGCGCGAGATTGCGGATTGATGCTGGTGCTGGATTCCGGCCTGTCCAAAACGCCGGTCAGCAGAAAGAAGTGGCAGCAAATCTGGAAAGGCAGCCGCCCCAGCGATCGGGATGAGGTTTTCCGGTTGTATCGGAAGGTGTTGTAAAAACCTATTCACCACAGAGACACAGAGGCACAGAGAAAACCAAAACCCATGATCCGGTTTTCTCTGTGCCTCTGTGTCTCTGTGGTGGATTTTTGGTTTTGGTTTTTTTAACCGTTACCGTAACACAGGCGTCGCCGTCACCACATCCGCATTCTGCGCGCGATGGCGCAGCGCGTGATCCATCAGCACCAGCGCCAGCATGGCTTCGACGATGGGCGTGGCGCGGATGCCGACGCAAGGGTCGTGCCGTCCGGTGGTTTTCATCATCACGGCATTGCCCGCCTTGTCGATGGAACGACGCTCCTGCGGAATACTCGATGTCGGCTTGAACGCGACGTTCACGAGGATATTCTGTCCGGTCGAAATGCCGCCCAGAATGCCGCCGGCCTGGTTGTTGGCGAAACCTTGCGGCGTCAGTTCGTCGCAATGCTCGGAACCTTTTTGCGCCACGCTGGCAAAACCCGCGCCGATTTCCACGCCCTTGGCGGCGTTGATGCCCATCAGCGCGTGGGCGATGTCGGCGTCGAGGCGATCGAACACCGGCTCGCCCAAACCCACAGGCACATTTTCCGCCACCACCGAAATACGCGCGCCGATGGAATCCCGCGCGGCACGTATTTCTTCCATATAGGCATTCAGGCGCGGCGTCATGCTGTCGTCGGCAGCGAAGAAAGCGTTTTTGCCCACATCATCCCAGGAGCGAAATGGAATGTCGATGTTGCCGAGCTGGCTCATGTAGCCGCGTATCAAAACGCCGTAATGCTCTTTCAGCCACTTCTTCGCAATCGCGCCCGCTGCCACGCGTGCGGCGGTTTCCCGCGCCGACGCGCGCCCGCCGCCGCGATAATCACGGATGCCGTATTTCTGCCAATAAGTGTAATCGGCGTGACCGGGGCGGAAGGTTTCGGCGATGCTGCCGTAGTCTTTGCTGCGCTGATCTTCATTGCGAATCAGCAACGCGATGGGCGTGCCGGTCGTTTTGCCTTCAAACACGCCGGAGAGAATTTCCACGGTGTCCGATTCCTGCCGCTGCGTGACGAGCGTGGATGTGCCCGGCTTGCGCCTGTTCAGTTCGACCTGAAGATCGGCCTCGGTCAGCGCCATGCCCGGCGGGCAGCCGTCCACGATGCAACCGATGGCCGCGCCGTGCGATTCGCCAAAGGACGTGACGGTGAACAGGGTGCCGAAGGTGTTGCCGGACATGAGAGCGTCTCGTGAAAATGAGGCGGGAAGTTTAACATACGGCTTTGAGGCGTAAGACGT
>JAITMU010000071.1 GCA_031277195.1 Gallionellaceae bacterium
CGCGCGCGCGGCATGGTGATGCGCGCCACTGCGATGGTGCGGACGAAATCCAGCGGGTCGAGATCCTGCGCGTTTTCCAGCGGCGTGCCTGCGACCTTGACGAGATTGTTGATCGGCACGCTCTCAGGATACGGCTCCATGTTCGCCAGTTGCGCGATCAGGCCGGCGCGCTGTTCCAGCGATTCGCCCATGCCGACGATGCCGCCGCTGCACACGTTGATGCCCGCTTCGCGCACGCGCTCCAGCGTGTCGAGGCGGTTCTGGTAATCGCGCGTACTGATGATCTCGCCGTAAAAATCCGGCGCGGTGTCGATGTTGTGGTTGTAGTAATCCAGCCCGGCGTCGCGCAGCATCGCCGCCTGTTTGCCGGTCAACATGCCCAGCGTCGCGCAGGTTTCCATGCCCAGCGCGCGCACCTCGCGCACCATTTCCATCACGCTCGCCAGATCGTCGTCGCTGGGTTCGCGCCAGGCCGCGCCCATGCAGAAACGCCCCGCGCCCGCCGCCTGCGCCGCGCGCGCAGCAGCAACCACCGCATCGACATCCATCATCTTCTGATCGTCCATGCCGGTGGAATGGAAGGTTGACTGCGGGCAATAGCCGCAGTCCTCCGTGCAGCCGCCGCTCTTGATCGACAACAGCGTGGAAAGCTGCACCGCATTGGGATCGAAATGCTCGCGATGCGCCTGCTGCGCGCGATAGAGCAGATCGGCGAACGGCAAGCGGAACAGGGCTTCAATGTCGGCGACGCTCCAGCGTACTGCTGAGTTGATAGGTGTCGCGCGGCGCGCGAAATGGATAGGCTGGGTTTGCATGGTGTGCGAAAAACGGAGGAAAAAATGTCGGGGACGATTTTAACACGCGGTTTATCGAGGCTGGCTCGCCTGCTGCCCGCCCAACCCTGTCTGCTGTGCGGTGAATTCTCGCGCGACGGCGTGTGGTGTGACGCCTGCTCAGCGTCGCTGCCGCGCCTGAACGCGCCATGCTGCCCGCAATGCGCGCTGCCGACACCGCTCGACGAATATTGCGGCAACTGCCTGAAACGCCCGCCACATTTCGACCACACGCTCGCCGCCTTCGCCTACGCCTTCCCCATCGACAAACTGGTGCAGGCGTTGAAATACAACGAACACCTGCTGCTGGCGAACGCGCTTGCGGATGAGCTAGCGCAGCGCATCGAAATCCTGCCGGATTGCATCGTGCCGATGCCGCTGCATTCGGCGCGGCTGCGGGAGCGCGGATTCAATCCATCGGCGGAGTTGGCGAAACGGCTCGCCGCAAAAACGGGTACGCCATTGTTGCTCCACGCCAGCCATCGCGTGCGCGCCACCTTGCCACAAGCCGCGCTGACCTGGAAAGCGCGGCGCGGAAACGTGCGGCAGGCGTTCGACTGCACGGCAGAGGTCGCGGGAAAGCATGTCGCAATAGTGGATGACGTAATGACCAGCGGCGCGTCGCTGAATGAATTGGCAAGGGCATTGCGACGCGCGGGCGCGCGGGAAGTGAGCGCTTGGGTGGTGGCACGGACGTTGGCGAAAAATCGCTGAGTCTCGTAGGCTGGGTCGAAAGACCCAGCGTGGGCATGCTGGGATTCGCTACGCTCATCGCCAGCCTACACACTCTGCGCAAGAATAGCCGCCATACGGAAACCCGCTACAATCCACCCATGTTCCACATCATCCTCCACCACCCCGAAATTCCGCCCAACACCGGCAACGTGATTCGCTTGTGCGCCAACACCGGCTCGCAACTGCATCTCGTCCGCCCGCTGGGGTTTGATCTGGATGACCGGCAGTTGCGTCGCGCGGGGCTGGATTATCATGAATACGCCAACGTGCAGGTGCACGACGATCTCGATGCGGCCTTGCGCGCGCTGCCGCCGGAGACGCGGGTGTTTGCGTTTTCCACCAAGGGCGGGCGGTCGTATGCGGATGTGCAATATCAGTCGGGGGATGCGTTTTTGTTCGGGGCGGAAAGTCGGGGGTTGCCGGTGGAGACGCTGGAACGGTTCGCGCCGGAATCGCGGTTGCGTTTGCCGATGTTGCCGCACAGCCGCAGTTTGAATTTGTCGAATGCGGTGGCGGTGGTGGTGTTTGAGGGGTGGCGGCAGAATCAGTTTGACGGATCGTAGGACGGGGCTTGCCCCGCGCTGCCCTGCGATTTCCATACTCCCTGCCCCGTCATTCCAGCCCCGTCATTCCAGCGAAAGCTGGAAAACGAGGCCGAAGGCCGAGTTTCGAGGTACGGCCATCCAGCAGAAATAACAATCCGCGCAGCGGACAAAACCTTGTTGTCCGGCTACGCCGGAGTATTTTGATAACTGCGCTGGATTCCAGCGTTCGCTGGAATGACGGAGGAGCAGGGCGGAGCTTGCCCCGCCCTGCAATCTGATCAACGAAAAAACCGAGCCTCAATGTGCTCATACAGCCAAACAAAAATATATACAAAAAAACAAGACAGGGAATATAAAACTACGTTTATGGCAACGAGATATGCCAAATCTACAAATCCAATCTCATCCTTGATTGCTACAGAGCTAGGCCACAGAAGAACACACGCCCACGTAATTGTCTCGCCAAAAAATCCGACAGGGAATAAGCCTTCTATCAAAAACAGCGCACAGACCAACAGAGGACTCAACAATCCAAAAACCGCTCCGGTCAGCAGATAGAATTTCATTTTCTTGTTTCGCAACGCGACCGCGCCAGCAAAATGGCGGATTGAATGGCGGCGCGAGCCTGCGGGCTGTTTTTCCAGCAAGTGGATCCGAGCATCGCCGAAGCCTCGGAAACAATATCCAATGCATTGGCCTTGCTTAAATGCGCCAGCGAGCTATAACCCATTTGCTCAAGGCGGGCGACCACTGTGGGGCCGACACCTTTCACTCCTAACAAAGCGTTGCGTTCATCGGCGGGGAATGGCATGGCGTTTTTTCTTAAGCCTGGCTATAAATTATGTGGGAGGCGGAAATACGCACCGCGCGGGGCGAGCCCCGCCCTACCTGAATTCCGAATTCGGCTGCCTGCTCAGCAGCGCTTCCACCGCGCTGGCGGCGGGGACGTTTTCGTACAGGACGCGATAAACGGCGGCGCAGATTGGCATGTCCACGTCCAGCATTTGCGCCAGCCGATGCACTTCGCGCACGGTGTAAACGCCTTCTGCGACATGCCCCAACTGACGCAAAATATCCGGCAATGCGTTTTTCTGCGCGAGCAGCAAGCCGACCTGGCGGTTGCGCGAGAGATCGCCGGTGCAGGTCAGAATCAAATCGCCTGCGCCGGACAAGCCGCCCAGCGTTTCCGCGCGGCCGCCCATCCTCAAGCCCAGCCGCGTCATCTCGGCGAGACCTCTTGTAATCATTGCTGCGCGGGCGTTGTAGCCGAAGCCCATGCCGTCGGAAATGCCCGCTGCGATGGCGAGCACGTTTTTGACTGCGCCGCCGGTTTCGACGCCGGTGACATCGGTGCTGGAATACACGCGCAGCCGCGCGTGGTGCAAAGCCTGCGCGGCCATGCCGGCGAAATCGCCGTCGGTGGATGCCAGCGTCAGCGCCGTCGGCAAACCGCGCGCGACTTCCAGCGCGAAACTGGGACCGGACAAAACGCCGCGCGGCACATAGGGCGACAGCACTTCCGCCGCGACCTGATCGGGCAGTTGCGCGCTTCCCGCTTCAAATCCCTTGCACGCCCACACCACCGGCACGGCGCGGCGCGCGATGTTTTCCAGCGTGACGCGCAGTGCGGAAACCGGCACGACGACCAATATCAGTTCGACGCCATCGAGCGCAGCATCCAGATCGGCGACGACATTCAGCGTTTCCGGCAGCAGGATTTCCGGCAGATAGCGTTCGTTGCGACGGGTCGCGCGCATCGCGTCGGCCTGCGCGGCGTCGCGCGCCCACAAGGTGACGCGGTGGCGTGCTGCGAGACTGGCGGCCAGCGCGGTACCCCACGCGCCTGCGCCGAGAATGGCGATGTTCATTTAGCGCCCTCTCCCCTCACCCCACCCTCTCCCCACAAGTGGAGAGAGGGAGTTGATGCAGATACGGCTTTAATTCCCCCAGACATCGACAACCTTGACGTAGCCGGTGACGCCATCCTCATGGCGCACCTTGACCCAGCCGTCGCCGCTGGATTCGAGCCATTCCAGCGCCACATCGCGCATCACATGCGCGACGATGGCGCTGTTGTCGGCGGGCGTCTGGCGCACATCGGCCTGCTCTGCCGTTATCGCCACGTAGCGCGTGGCGCTGGTGGCGCTTTTTTCGATCCAG
>JAITMU010000082.1 GCA_031277195.1 Gallionellaceae bacterium
GTCGATCTGGCGAATTGGCGTTACGACTCGGTGCGCGCCATCAGTTCGACCACGCTGGACACACCGGTTGCGCACCCCGAAGCCACGCAAAAAAACCGCGCGCTGTACGCCCAGAACACGACACATCTGGGTGACGATACCAGGCTGACGCTGGGTTTCCGCAAGCAATACACGTCGTACAGCGCCGACGATGGCGTCAATCCGGCGACCTACGCCCGCGCGGAGCAAAGCCACAACATCAACGCCTGGGAGATCGGCGTGCGCCACAACGTCAATGCGGCATGGTCGATATTCGGGCGCATTGGTCGCAGCTTCCGCGTGGCGACTGTGGATGAAACCTACGACCAATTCGGCGGGCCGCTGTTTGATTCGCAATTCCTCCTGCTGCAACCGCAAACCTCGCATGACAGCGAAATCGGTTTTGATTACGCGAACGGCAGCAGCAAATTGAAGGCGTCGCTGTACCACATGAATCTCAACAACGAGATTCATTACAACGTGCTGGTCAACACGTTTGGCGCCAACATGAATTTGTCGCCGACGCGGCGCTACGGGCTGGAGCTGCAAGGCGCGCAGGCGTTCACCGATGATTTTGAATTGCGCGCCGCTTACACCTATACCGTGACGAAATTCCGCGAAGGCATTTATGACGGCGTTGATGCGTCCGGCAACGATATTCCGCTGGTGCCGCGCCAGCGTATCGCGCTGTCTGCCGTTTGGCATCCGGCAGAAAAAACCGCGCTTTCCGTCAGCACGCTGTATGTCGGCAAGCAGCATTTCGACAACGATCAATCCAATACTTTTGACCAGTTGATGCCGTCTTACACCACGACGGATTTGAAACTGACGCAGGAAATCGGCGCGTGGTCGCTCTCGGCATCCATCAATAATCTGTTCAACGAGAAATACTTTACTTACGGCGTCGCCAGCACGTCCGTGCTTGGAAGGTATATCGCCTATCCAATGGCAGGGCGGAATTTCTTTGGGAGTGTGCAGTATCGGTATTGAGGGCGCCGGGGATACCCATCCCCATTTTCTGCTACAGTGCGCAGCATGGAAATGACCAGCTCCCAGCTTTACCTGCGCCTGCTCGGCTACGTTAAACCCCATTGGCGCGTATTCACCGCGTCCATCATCGGCACGGCAATCACCGCGGCGACCGAGCCGTTGTTGCCGATGCTGCTGAAGCCCATGCTCGACGGCACGTTCGTGCACAAGGACGACACCATCATCCGCTGGACGCCGGTGTTGCTGCTGATCATTTTTTTCGTGCGCGGCGTCAGCAGCTTTGTCGGCACTTATGCGATCGGCTGGGTCGGCAACCGAGTGGTGATGGATTTGCGCGTGGAGATGTTCAACAAGCTGCTGCAACTGCCCGCGCGCTTTTACGACGATCACGCCACCGGCAACCTGATTTCCAAACTGACGTTCGACGTGACGCAAGTCACCGCCGCCGCCACCAGCGTCATCACCATCACGCTGCGCGATTCCATCATCATCATCGGTTTGCTCGGCTGGCTGTTCTACCTCAACTGGAAGCTCACGCTGCTGAGTCTGGTGATGGTGCCCGTCATCGCCATCATCATCCGCTCCATCAACGCGCGCCTGCGCAGCGCCAGCCGCGATTCGCAGCGCGCGATGGGCGACATCACGCAGGTGATCGAGGAAAGCGTCACCGCACACAAGGTGGTCAAGCTGTTCGGCGGGCAGGATTACGAAAATGACCGCTTCAGCGACCGCACCAACTGGGTGCGCCGCTACACCATGAAACAAGTCGCCGCCGCCGCCGCCAACGTGCCCATTGTGCAGATGATCGCGGCAATGGCGCTGGCCGTCATCGTCTACATCGCCACGATACAGTCGAAAAGTGACGAAACCACGGTGGGCGGCTTTCTCTCCTTCATCGCCGCCATGCTGATGCTGACCGCGCCGCTGAAACGGCTCACCAGCGTCAGCGAATTCATGCAGCGCGGACTGGCGGCATCGGAAAGCGTGTTTGAGTTGCTGGATCGTCCCGGCGAAACGGATACCGGCAAAGTCGTGATCGAACGCGCGCGCGGCGACATCCGCTTTGAACACGTCAATTTCTCTTATCACGACGACAACCGGCTGGCATTGGATGACATCTGCCTGAAAATTCCCGCAGGACAGGTGGTCGCGCTGGTTGGCGCATCCGGCAGCGGGAAAAGCACGCTGGCTAATCTGGTTCCGCGCTTTTACCTGCCGGTTTCCGGACAGATCACGCTGGATGGCACTGATCTCGCCGATCTGACGCTCGCCAGCCTGCGCAACAACATCGCGCTGGTCAGTCAGGAAGTCGTGCTGTTCAACGACACCGTTGCCGCCAACATCGCCTACGGGCAGGCGCGCGAAGTGTCCGAAGCCGAAATCGTCGCCGCAGCGCAGGCCGCGCACGCGATGGAATTCATCCGCGACATGCCGGAAGGCTTGCAAACGCTGGTGGGCGAGCGCGGCGTGCGGCTGTCCGGCGGCCAACGCCAGCGCCTCGCCATCGCCCGCGCCATCCTGAAAAACGCGCCCATCCTGATTCTGGACGAAGCCACCTCAGCGCTGGATTCCGAATCGGAAAAACACGTCCAGGCCGCACTGGAAACCTTGATGCAAGGGCGCACCACGCTGGTCATCGC
>JAITMU010000090.1 GCA_031277195.1 Gallionellaceae bacterium
TTTAATAGAACCGACCGCACCGCGGGGGGCAAGCCTGCTGCCCGGGCGGGGCAAGCCCCGCCCTACTGCTCTGTCATTCCTTTCTATCGTCATTCCAGCGAACGCTGGAATCCAGTGGAAATAATAATCCGCGCAGCGGACAAAACCTTGTTGTTCGGCTGCGCCGGAATGTTTTGATAAAAGCGCTGGATTCCAGTTTGCGCTGGAATGACGGGGTGGTTGCGCGGGGCTTGCCTCCTGACCGCGCGGGGCAAGCCCCGCCCTACCTTGTTATACTGGCAGACACGCGGGACTTTTCAATATTACGAACCTCAAAGAGGAACATCCCTTGAACATCATCATCCTTGGCGCGGGTCGCATCGGCGAGAGCGTGGCGGGTACGTTGGTGTCGGAAGCCAACGACATTACCGTCATCGACACCGATGTGGCGCGGTTGCGGGCGCTGGAAGAACGGCTGGAATTGCGCGGTGTGGTCGGCAACGGCATTGAGCCGTCGGTGCTGGAAGAAGCGGGCGCGCGCGACGCGGATTTGCTGATTGCCTGCGCGGCGCTGGACGAAACCAATCTGGTTTGCTGTCGCGTGGCGCACCAGTTTTTCAACATTCCGACGCGCATTGCGCGCATCCGCTCCGACGCTTTCAAGGAGGCCGGTCCGCTGCATGAAAAGGACGGCTTCGCGGTGGATGGCGTGATCTGTCCTGAGGAATCGCTGACGCGCTACATCAGCAAGCTGGTCGAATATCCCGAAGCCTTGCAGGTGCGTGAATTCGCCGGCGGGCTGGCCTGCCTGGTGGCGGTGCGCGCGGTGGCGGGCGCGCCGCTGGTGCGTCACACCATCGCCGAGTTGCGTGAACTCGTGCCCAATGTCGATATGCGCATCGTTGCGATTTACCGCCGCTTTGCCGAGGAGCCGGATCGGCTCATCGTCAGCAAGGGCGAGACGATGATCGAGCCGGGCGATGAAGTGTTTGTGTTGACGGCGCGCAAGGATGTGCAGACGGTGCTGTCGGCGTTGCACCGGCATGACCGTAAAACCCGACGCGTCGAGCGCATCATGATCATGGGCGGCGGGCGCGTGGGGCTGCGGCTCGCGCGGCAACTGGTCGAGATTGGCAAGTATCAGATCAAGGTGCTGGAACACAATGCCGAACGCTGCACCTATCTTGCTTCCACGCTGCCGACGAGCGTGCTGGTGTTGAACGGCGACGGCACGGACGAGGATTTGCTGAGCGACGAGGGCATCGAAAACATCGACCTGTTCCTCGCGCTGACCAGCGACGACGAGAGCAACATCATGGGCAGCCTGCTGGCAAAACGTCTGGGCGCGACGCGCGTGCTGGCGCTGATCAACCGGCGCAGCTACGCGGATTTGGTGCACGGCACGCAGATCGACATAGCGCTGTCGCCCGCGCAAACCCTGATCGGCGAATTGCTGGCTTATGTGCGGCGCGGCGATGTGCAGGCGGTGCATAGTCTGCGGCGCGGCGTGGCCGAGGCGATGGAAATTGTGGCGCGCGGCGATGCCAAGACTTCGCGCGTGGTGGGGCGCAAGATCGCCGACATCGAATTGCCCGAAGGCGCGCAAGTCGGTTTGATCATACGCGGGCTGCCGAATGCGGATGAAAGCGGGGACGATGCCAAAGAGCTGGCGACGCCGCCGCGCGTCATCATTCCGCGCGGCGATACGGTAATCAATGCGGACGACCATGTGGTCGTTTTTGTGCCGCGCAAACGCCAGGTGCGCGAGGTGGAAAAATTGTTCCGCGTGAGCGCGACGTTCTTCTGAACTTATGACCGACTTTCTTCCCGTCCTGCGCATACTCGGCGCGCTCATCACCTGCTACTCGCTCGCCATGTTCCTGCCCTGGGGGTTCTCGGTGTGGAACGGAGACGGTCTGCGCCATGTGTGGCTGGGTTCGCTGGCCATCGCTTTCACCGGCGGCATGACGCTGTGGTTTGGTCTGCATCGTTACAAGCGCGAACTGCAACCGCGCCACGGGATTTTTCTGGTGGCTTGCACCTGGCTGTTGCTGCCGCTGATCGCCACGCTGCCGCTGATGTGGTCGCTCGACGCCATCGGGCGGCCTGCGAGTTTTACCCTGGCGTATTTTGAATCGGTGTCGGGGCTGACCACCACAGGCGGGACGGCGTTCTCCGGCCTCGATACCTTGCCGACGTCCATCAACGTGTGGCGCACCTTCCAGTCATGGCTGGGCGGCATGGGGATCCTGGTGCTGGCGGTGGCGATTCTGCCGCTGCTGGGCGTGGGCGGCACGCAGTTGTTCAAGGCCGAAGTGGCAGGCCCCATCCGCGAAAACAAACTCACGCCGCGCATCAAGGAAACCGCCAAAGGCATGTGGAGCCTTTACGCGCTGCTTTCGCTGCTGTGCTTTCTGGGTTACTGGATCGGCGGCATGACCGCGTCCGATGCGATGATCCATATGTTCACCACCGTGAGTTTGGGCGGATTGTCGTCGCACGACGCGAGCTTCGCGTATTTCAATTCGGGCATGATCGAGACGGTGGCGGTGGCGGTGATGCTGGTGGCGAGTTGCAACTTCACGCTTTATTTCGTCGCCATGCGCAAGGGCTATTGGGGCGATTTCTGGCGCGATCCCGAAATGCGCGCCACGGTCTCGACCCTGCTCGGCAGCGGCATTTTCGTGGGACTGCTGCTGTGGGTCAGCGGCAATTACGACCTGGCTGAATCGCTGCGCCACGGCATTTTTCACACCATCTCGGTCGCCAGCACAACCGGCTACACCACGCTGGATTACATGCAGGGCTGGCCTGCCTTCGCGCCGATTTTCATGCTGCTGCTTTCCTGTGTTGCGACCAGCGCGGGTTCGACCGGATGCGGCATCAAGATGGTGCGCGTGCTGATTCTGATGAAACAGGCGCGGCGCGAAATGACGCGGCTGGTGCATCCGCACGCGGTGCAGCCGGTGAGATTGGGCAACCGCGTCGTTGAGAACCGCGAGATTTTTTCGATCCTGGCGTTCATGCTGGTTTATACCGGCACCGTGCTGGGGCTGAGCATGTTGATGATGTTGAGCGGGCTTGATCCCGCGTCCTCCTTCGGCGCGATACTCGCCACGGTGAACTGCGTCGGCCCCGGCTTCGGCGCGGTGGGGCCGTCCGGAAATTACAGCAATCTGTCGGATTTCCAGGTGTGGGTTTGCACGTTTGCGATGGTGCTGGGACGCCTGGAATTATTGAGTTTCATCGCGTTGCTAACGCCGTCGTTCTGGCGCAAATAAACGACCATGCCCGCCTTTCGCTACGAAGCCCTCGACGCCGCCGGCAATCTGAGCCGCGGCATCATTGAAGCCGACGCGCTGCGTCAGGCGCGCACGCGCGTGCGCGAACTTGGCCTCACCGTGGTTTCCATTCAGGCGGTTTCGCAGGAGACGCTGGGCGGCGGTCAGGCGAGCCGCTGGCGGCGCGGCATTTCCTCCGCGCAACTCAGCATGTTGACGCGGCAACTGGCGACGCTGCTCGATGCCGGTTTGACATTGGAACAGGCGTTCAGCGCGCTGATCGAACAAAGCGAAAACGAATCGGTGCGGCAAGTGCTGGCGGGCGTGCGCGCGGAATTGCTGGCGGGGCATACGCTGGCGCAGGCGATGGCGCGTTACGAGCGCGTGTTTCCCGACATTTACCGCGCGCTGGTCAAGGCCGGTGAAAAATCCGGCGAGTTGAGCAAAGTCATGTTGCGGCTGGCAGACTACACCGAATCGCGCCGCGCCTTGCAGCAGAAAGTCGGCCTCGCGTTTGTGTATCCCGCCATCGTCACGACGGTGGCGTTGCTGGTGGTGAGCGGCTTGCTGATCTATGTCGTGCCGCAAGTGGTGGGCGCGTTTCAGCAGTCGCGCCAGACCTTGCCGTTGTTGACGCAACTGCTGATCGGCTTGAGTTCGATGTTGCAAGTCTCATGGCCTTATCTGCTGGCGGGCGTGGCAGTGGCGGCGCTGGGCGCGCGCGCCTTGCTGCGCCGCGAGGAAATCCGTTTCCGGTTTCATGCCTGGTTGTTGCGCCTGCCGCTGTTCGGACGCCTGATTCGCGGCGTCAACACCGCGCGCATGGCCAGTACCCTGGCGATTCTGACCGGCAGCAACGTGCCGCTGCTGGCCGCGCTGCAAGCGGCGGCGGGCGTGGTGAGCAACCTGCCGATGCGGCGCGCGCTGGAAGACGCGGCGGACAAAGTGCGCGAAGGCGCAGCGTTGCACCGCGCGCTCGCCGCCTCCGGCCTGTTCCCGCCGGTGCTGATTCACCTGATCGCCAGCGGCGAATCCAGCGGCAGGCTGGACAACATGCTGGAACGCGCCGCCGAGCAGCAGGAGCAGGAAATCAACAGCTACACCGCCGTGCTGACCTCCCTGCTGGAACCGCTGCTGATTCTGGTGATGGGCGTGGTGGTGCTGGTGATCGTGCTGGCGATTCTGCTGCCGGTGATCGAGATGGGGCAGATGGTGCGGTGAATCCCGAAGTTCCGCAGGCTGGGATGAAGCGAAGCGTAATCCCGGCATTGGATGTCATGCCGCGGGAACAAGCTGGGATTTCATCCCAGCCTACAAATTTCCAGCCTACAAATTCCATGCAATCTTGCAGTTGCCAGCCTGTTATAATCGCAGACGACCACGCCGACTGTGCAGTTTCGGCGGTTTTCCATTAATTCCACAAGAAAGAAAGCAGCATGGCCAGTGTAGAGACTTTGGGGGCGCTGGAGCGTCGCCTTAATTCGTCGGTTTCCCAACAACAGATTCGCGGTGAAATCGACGCGCGAATCAAGCGCTTGGGGCGCAATGCCAAGATGCCGGGATTCCGTCCGGGCAAGGTGCCGATGCATATTTTGCAGCAGCAATATGGTCCGCAGGTGCGTCAGGAAGTGCTGGGCGACGCTTTGCAGGATTCGTTTGCCGAGGCGGTGCGCGACAACAATCTGCGCGTGGCGGGGATGCCCAATTTTGAGTTGAAGAATGACGATCCGGCTGCCGATCAACTGGAATACAGCGCGACATTCGAGGTGGTTCCCGAAGTGGTGATGGGGGATGTCGCGGCGGAGACGGTGGATCGCGTTGGCTGTGATTTGAGCGAGGCCGACGTTGAAAACACGCTGATGACTGTGCGCAAACAACGCGCGGTGTTTGAGACGGCGGATCGCGCCGCGCAGGATGGCGACCGCGTGACCGTTGATTTCAGCGGCACGCTGGATGGCGTCGTGTTTGAAGGCGGCGAGGCCAAAAATGTGCCGGTGGTGCTGGGCGCGGGGCATATGCTGCCGGATTTCGAAGCGCCCATCGCGGGCATGAAGGCGGGCGAAACCAAATCGTTCGACATGACTTTTCCGGCGGATTATCACGGCAAGAATGTGGCGGGCAAGCAGGTGACGTTTACGGTGACGCTGCACAAGGTTGAGGAGGCGCGCCTGCCGGAAATCGACGAAGCGTTTGCCCGTTCGCTGGGCGTTGCGGATGGCGACGTGGAAAAGCTGAAAGCCGATGTGCGCGAAAACCTGCGCCGCGAGGTTGAGCGCCGCTTGAAGCAGCGCAACAAGAACAATGTCATGGAGCTGCTGCTGAAGATCAGCCAGTTCGAGGTGCCTAAGGCGCTGGTGGGCTGGGAAACGCAGAATCTGATGCAGCAAACCCTGCGCGACATGGAATCGCGCGGCGTGAAAGTGCCGCAGGGCGCGACGCTGCCGCCGGAATTATTTGCGGATCGCGCGCAAAAACGCGCGCGTCTGGGCTTGATTTTTTCGGAATTGGCCAAACGTCATGGATTGGACGCAACGCCTGAGC
>JAITMU010000096.1 GCA_031277195.1 Gallionellaceae bacterium
GTCGATCTCTGCCTGCAACTACCGCCGTCGCCTGCAGGCGAAGCGTGGGTCGTGCTGGCCGACAAGACGCTGCTGCAACAACGCGCTGCGCTGCTCGGCCTCGACATTCACCTGCACGATTACGACGCGCAAAACCTCGAACCGCTCCCTGCCGGACATCTGCGCGTTTTGCATCTGCCGCTGGCGCAACCCGCCACGCCCGCCCAACTGAATCCCGCCAACGCCGCCAGCGTGCTCGCCCTGCTCGATCGCGCCGCGCAAGGGTGCCTCAGCGGCGAATTCAGCGGTATGGTCACTGCGCCCGTGCACAAAGGCGTCATCAACGACGCGGGCATTCCGTTCACCGGACACACCGAATATCTGGCGGAAAAAACCGGCGCGCCGCAGGTCGTGATGATGCTGACCGGCGGCGGGATGCGTGTGGCGCTGGCGACCACGCATCTGCCGCTGCGCGTCGTGCCGGACGCCATTACCGGCGCGCGGCTGGAAAGCGTGCTGCGCATCATCGCGCGCGATCTCACGCAACGCTTCGGCATCGTCCGTCCGCGCATTTTCGTGGCGGGATTGAATCCGCACGCTGGCGAGGGCGGTCATTTGGGGCGGGAAGAAATCGATGTCATGATTCCAGCGCTGGAACGCCTGCGCGCGGAAGGCTTGAACGTCAGCCTGCCGCTGCCCGCCGATACCTTGTTCACGCCGCAAAAACTGGCGGAATGCGACTGCGTGCTGGCGATGTATCACGATCAGGGTCTGCCCGTGCTCAAGCACGCCAGTTTCGGTCACGGCGTCAACGTGACTTTGGGACTGCCGATTATCCGCACCTCGGTCGATCATGGTACGGCATTGGAATTGGCCGGAACCGGCAGAGCGGATGTCGGCAGTTTGCGTGAAGCCATTGCGACGGCGGCGCAAATGGCGCGGTGGTAGGGCGGGGCTTGCCCCGCGCTGCTGACGTTCCACAATTTCCACCGCGCGGGGCAAGCCCCGCCCTACATTTATTTTGAGGATACTAATTGCACACCCCTCGCAAACGCTTTGGCCAAAATTTTCTCGTCGATGAAACCATCATCGCCGACATCGTGCGCGCGATTCGTCCGCAAGCCGCCGACAACATGGTGGAAATCGGCCCGGGGCTGGGCGCGTTGACGCGACCGCTGCTGGCGCGTCTCGATTGTCTGCACGTTGTTGAAATTGACCGCGACATCATTGCGCGATTGAAAACGGATTACCCACAGAACAAAATCGTCATCCACGAAGGCGATGCGCTGAAATTTGATTTCGCGCAACTGCCCGCGCCGTTGCGCATCGTCGGCAATTTGCCGTACAACATTTCTTCGCCGCTGTTGTTTCACTTTTCCGCCTACGCCGACCGCATCATCGACATGCATTTCATGCTGCAAAACGAAGTGGTGGAGCGCATGGTGGCAGCGCCTTCGACGCCGGAATACGGTCGGCTGTCGGTGATGCTGCAATACCGCTTTCACATGGAAAAGCTGCTCGACGTGCCGCCGCAATCCTTCCGCCCCGCGCCGAAAGTGGATTCCGCCATCGTGCGCATGATTCCGCTGCCGCCGGAAGAAATCGCGGTGCGCGATGAAACGCGATTCGCGGAAATCGTCACGGCGGCGTTCGGGCAGCGGCGCAAGACGTTGCGGAATACGTTGAAACCGTATTTCACCGAAGCCGATTTTGAACGACTGGAAATCAACTCGCAGTTGCGGGCGGAGGATTTGAGCGTGTTGGAGTTTGCTCGGCTGGCGAATTTGTAGAGGCGAATGTTATTCGCTCTCCTACATGCTATGTGCTACCTCCTATAGTTCCGCTCTTGGTTCTGAATGAGGGTCTACTGTTTGTGGAGGTGCCTCCGAGAACAAAACCTGCAATACCACTGAGCACTGCAATAGCCCCATCTGAAAGTTTACCCGTAATAGCCAATACAACTACCGCGAAAATACAAAACACGACAGTTGAGATACGCAGAAAATTGCCACGAGAAAACATAAATCCAAAAGATTTTCCGGCTCCTCGCTCGACCTTTGAAAAAGCCGTGCGCCCGATAATTGCAAACGCAATAAGCGCGACAATGAGGACGCTGGCAAAAGCACAAACAACGATACGCAACATTTCGATGTCGGTAGATGTTGGCATAAAACTCTCCCGTGAATTGTGTGAATAACTTGACTATGAAATGGACGATAACTCAATGCAGTCGCCGCAACCCGCGCATTGGTTCATGCGCTCTTAATTTGGTAAAAATTTCCAATTCCAAACCCCTTTGTCTGTTTCAATTTCCACCTCTATGATGGCGGCGGCGCGGCAATCAGAGTCGGGAAGAAACGAAAAAGAGGTTCCAAGTGTGAGGGTGGTGGGTAATTCATCCGGGTCTATTCCGGGTTCGCAATAATTGATGCCCTGATTCAAAGTAATCTTGCGAATTTCTACTGCACTCACTACTGACGTTATTCTGAGGGATAGGGATGAGGAGCAAAAGTTTCCCATTGTCGTGTAAGCACAATGTAACTCAATTGGCGGTTGCGCAGTAATTGCCTCCCTCAATTTTTGAGTTAGCTCTCTGTCTTGTGCGGCTTGCTTATTAGCTGTACCTGTACCGGAATCACATGCGGCAAATATCAAAGAGACTACCGTTAGCAAGAAAAATCGGGAAATTATGGACACATTGAGCTTTCCTAAAAGATCGTTTTTGAAATCGGGGCAATCGCTCACTGCCGTGGTTAAAATTTATTCTGCTGGGCTTTGTCTTTTTCAGATTGAATTTTCTCGTCTTGAGCGGCTTTGATATCTGCGAGATATTTTTTCACGGTATCGAGGTTACCCATGCGGCATACGACGGAGGATCCTCCATCATAAGAACGAAGGGATGCTCCCAATCGGGTTCTGTCAATGATAAAGCTGCCAGAAGCATGTCTTCCTGTCTCCACATATTCATACTCTGTGGCGCTTTTCTCTCTCTTGGGTTTGAAAAATTTTATATCTGCTTTTTCAGTCATGGCAAGTTTGAAAAGCTGTTCGTCGAAATCTATCTTGAATACGGGATAGCCCTTGGAATCGACAGAAACCACGTTTACCAGTGGCCGCCATTTGAATTGGGATGACTTACTCGAAAAAGTGCTGGCATAGACTCGGAAAGGCTCCTTCTTGAAGGATGGCTCATCCACAAAAAAGTAGGCACCTCCAAACGAGACAAGTGGGGGACTTCCGTTATATGGGGGACGATATCTCGACTCCATCTCGTTTCGTGTTGCCGGAGGGGTGTCGGGGTAACCATCAAAGCGATTTTTTTCGTATTCCCAATCAATTGTAGTCATCCAGAAGTCCATGCACTCCAACACATAAGCTTGCGCCGAACTACAAGCTAGCAACCCAACAGCGAAAACAAAAAATCCCTTCTTTAAACTAAACACGCCTCTCCCCTTTTGTAATAAATTGCTTTAAAACTTTTCGTATCAAATAAAGCAATAAATTAACGTTGTGGTAACGTCCGGCTAGAACATCACCGTCTTCAGATGCGCCTAGCTTGATACGTTTTACGTAACTCAATCATATTTTATATTACTTCGTGAGTAATTGTGTGGCAAGTAAGCCTCCCCCTCACGTTATTGCGTTTCAAGTAATCCCGCCTGACACTTGCCGCCATGAACGTTGGACAAACAATCAGGCGGCTGCGGCTGAAAAAAGGATGGAGCCAGGAAGAACTGGCGCATCGCGTTGGTGCGGCGCCGGCGAGCATTTCACGCATTGAAACCGGCAAGCATGGCATCAGTGATCAATTGAAACAGTCGATTGCCCATGAGTTTGGATTCAAAGTGTCTGAGTTGTTGGCGATGTCTGAGAAAAATCAGTCTGCGCCCACGGCGTCACCGCCGACCAAGGCCGAGCAGGATGAAGAAGTGCTGCTGCATTGCTTTCGCAAGATGGGACGGGACAAGAAAGAGTTGCTCAAAAATATTGGACGGATATTTGCGACATCGAAGTAGTTGGTGCCCGCCGATAGACGGCGAAAAAGGCGCGGGGTATAGTAACCAAAAGTAATTCCCGCAACGATGAAGGGCGCAGCATGACAACAGCAACATCCATCCAGCTCGATGATGACCTGAAAGGCCGCATTCAGCATTTGGCGGATGCGCATCAGCGCACGTCTCACTGGATTGTGCGCGAAGCGATCTCGCAATATGTCGAACGCGAGGAAAAGCGCGAGGCTTTGCGTCAGGATGCGTTGAACGCATGGAAAGAGTATCAGCGCACCGGATTGCATTTGACGGGCGAAGAAGTCGAAGAATGGCTTGCAAGTTGGGGAACGGAAAATGAGCTGCCGCCTCCTGTATGCCACAAATAGTTTTTTCTCCTGCCGCATTTTGCGACCTTGAACGGCTTCGTGACTTCTTGCGAACGAAGAATCCGTTAGCGGCGCGGCGAGCTGGCAAAGCAATCCTCGATGGAACAAAGATACTGGGTACGCATCCTCGCGTGGGGCGGCCTATTGAGGGGTTGCCGGAACAATACCGTGAATGGATGATTGATTTCGGCGATAGCGGCTATGTGGTGTATTGCCGTGTTGATAGTGTAGTAACGGTTTTGGCGATACGGCATCAAAGAGAGGCTGGGTATGTTAACTAGTTTGATGACGTCTATCGCTGAATAAATTCAATTTTGTACCCGTCCGGATCCTCAACAAACGCAATCACCGTCGTGCCGTGTTTCATCGGCCCCGCTTCGCGTACCACCTTGCCGCCGCGCCGCTTCACTTCTTCGCAAGCCGCATAAGCGTCGTCCACTTCGATGGCGATATGGCCGTAGCCGGTGCCGATGTCGTATTTTTCCACGCCCCAGTTGTGGGTGAGTTCCAGCACCGCGCCGTCCGCTTCGCTTTGGTGGCCGACGAAGGCGAGGGTGAATTTTCCGTCGGGGTAGTCGTGTCGGCGCAGGAGCGTCATGCCGAGCACTTCGGTGTAGAACGCGAGGGATTTGTCGAGATTGCCCACGCGCAACATGGTATGCAGAATTCTCATCTGATTTTCTCCGGCTGAAAAAGGGAATTCGGTTAAAATGACCGCACTTTCGTCACTTCCGAAACGGTCATCATCATGCCCGATATCCCACCGATTGTCCTGGTCTTTTCCGCCACCGATCCCAGCGGCGGCGCGGGTATGCAAGCTGATGTGATGACGATTGCCAGCATGGGTTGTCATCCGCTGTCGGTGGTGACGGCGGTGACGATACAGGACACCAGCGGCGTTGAAGACGTGCTGCCGATTGACGCCGAATGGGTCGGCGATCAGGCGCGCGCGTTGCTGGAGGACATGCCGGTTGATGCGTTCAAAATTGGCTTGTTGGGCAGCGTGGAAAACATTGCGGTGATCGCCGAAATCCTGTCCGATTATCCCGAGGTGCCGCTGATATTTGATCCGATTCTGGCATCGGGACGCGGTGAGGAATTGTCGGACGAGGACATGCGCGATGCGATGTGCGAACTGCTGTTGCCGCAGACCACCATCATCACGCCCAACAGCATGGAAGCGCGCAGTCTGGTGCAGGACGAAGATAACGACGACGATCATCCCGACTTGTCCGAAAGCGCGGCTCGCCTGTTGCAGATGGGGTGCGAATATGTGTTGCTGACCGGGACGCACGAACCCACGCCCAAGGTAATCAACACGCTGTATGACGGGCATGGCGTGGTGCGCAGCGACAGTTGGCCGCGGCTCGCTGGCATTTATCACGGCTCCGGTTGCACGCTGGCGTCGGCGATTGCCGCACTGCTGGCGAACGGTCTGCCGATGGAAGAAGCGGTGAAGGAAGCGCAGGAATACACCTGGCAGACGCTGCAATACGGCTTCCGCCCCGGCATGGGGCAGCACATTCCTGATCGCATGTTCTGGGCGCGGGATGAAGACGAGGATGACGGGCAGGATGTGCGGCATTAGGGGAGCCAAGTCCCCTCTCCCTCCGGGAGAGGGTTAGGGTGAGGGAACTCCCTTGTCGAATATCGTAAAGCGCGTTCCCTCACCCCCGCCCTCTCCCAAAGGGAGAGGGGGCAGTGTTGGCGGGTTGTATGCCATCACCCCGGACATCCCCGATACCGCCGACCTTTTGCGCCGCGTAACGTCGGCACTGCGCGGCGGCGCGCGTGTTCTGCAATACCGCAACAAATCCGCCGATCCCGCTTTGCGCCTTGAACAGGCGCGCGCCTTGCGCGAGGCGACGCGCGCGTTTGGCGTTCCCTTCATCATCAATGACGATGCGCGTTTGGCGGCGGAAGTGGGCGCCGACGGTGTGCATATCGGCGCGGACGATGGCGGCGTGCAGGCGGCGCGGGCGTTGCTGGGCGCGGGCGGAATCGTTGGCGTCTCTTGCTATAATCGCATTCCGGCGGCGCGGGCGGCGGTTGCGGACGGCGCGGATTACATTGCGTTTGGCGCGTTCTTCGCGTCGGCAGTCAAGCCGGACGCGGTGACGGCAGACCTCGCGCTGCTGCGTCAGGCGCGCGCTGAACTGGCGGTGCCGATCGTGGCGATAGGCGGCATCACCGCCGAGAATGCTGCGCCGTTGGTCGAAGCTGGCGCGGATGCGGTGGCGGTGATTTCGGCGTTGTTCAGTGCGCCGGATGTGGAAGCTGCCGCGAAGGAATTTGCGGAAATTTTTTAAAGTGCCGTCATTCCCGCTTTCGCAGGAATGACGGCGGGAAATAATTTTTAATGATGGAACCTCACAACATGACCTCTCGCAATCAAACCCTGTTCGAAGAATCCCAGCGTCTCATCCCCGGCGGCGTCAATTCGCCGGTGCGCGCGTTCAAATCGGTGGGTGGTTCGCCGCTGTTTTTCACGCGCGGGCAGGGCGCGTATGTGTGGGATGCGGACGGCAAGCGTTACATTGATTACGTCGAATCCTGGGGGCCGATGATCGTCGGCCATTGCCATCCCGACGTGGTGAAAGCCGTGCAGGACGCGGCGGCGCAAGGTTTGGGATTCGGCGCGCCGACCGAGGCCGAACTGGAAATGGCGGAGCTGCTGTGCAAGTTGCTGCCCAGTCTGGAAATGGTGCGGCTGGTGAGTTCCGGCACCGAGGCGACGATGACGGCGATTCGCTTGGCGCGCGGGTTCACCGGACGCAGCCGCATCATCAAATTCGAGGGCTGCTATCACGGCCATTCCGACGGCTTGCTGGTGAAGGCCGGTTCCGGCGCGTTGACTTTCGGTCAGCCGAGTTCGTCCGGCGTGCCAGCGGACATCGCGGCGCTGACCACGGTGCTGGATTACAACGACGCGGCGGGGCTGGAGCGCACCTTCGCCGAAATGGGCGACGAAATCGCCGCCGTGATCGTCGAGCCGGTCGCGGGCAACATGAATCTGATTTTGCCCAAGCGCGAATTCCTTGATGCGATGCGCGCGCTATGCACCAAGCATGGCGCGGTGTTGATTCTGGATGAAGTGATGTCCGGCTTCCGCGTCGGCCTGCAAGGCGCGCACGGCCATTTCGGCATCAAGCCGGATTTGCTCACGCTGGGCAAGGTGATGGGTGGCGGCCTGCCTGCCGCTGCATTCGGCGGACGGCGCGACATCATGCAATGTCTCGCGCCGCTCGGCCCGGTTTATCAGGCGGGCACGCTGTCCGGCAATCCGGTCGCGGTGGCGGCGGGATTGGCGACGCTGAATCTGATACAAGCGTCCGGCTTTTACGACCGCCTGACGCAAACCGCCAAACAGATGACCGACGGCCTGCGCGCCAGCGCAGCGAAGCACGGCATTCCGTTCAGCGCGCAATCCATCGGCAGCATGTTCGGCGTGTATTTCAGCAAACAGCCGCCGACTTCCTATGCGGAAATCATGGCGTGCGACAAAGAGGCGTTCAATCGCTTTTTCCATGCCATGCTGGACGAAGGCGTGTATCTTGCGCCGTCCGCTTACGAAGCCGGATTCGTCTCGGCAGCGCACACGGAGGCCGACGTCGCCGCCACCATCGCGGCAGCGGACAAAATTTTCGCTGGCTGGTGATGGGGCTGTTCTCCAAAGCGCAATTCCTCGTTACGGTTAACCATTTCCGCGACCTGCCACGCCACGGCGGCAGCGAGGTCGCGTTTGCGGGGCGCTCCAACGCGGGCAAGTCGTCCGCCATCAACACGCTCGCCAACCACACGCGGCTGGCGTTCACCAGCAAGACGCCGGGACGCACCCAGCACATCAATTATTTTTCGCTGGGCGACGACCGCTATCTGGTTGATTTGCCGGGTTATGGCTATGCCGAAGTCCCGCCCGAAGTCCGGCAGCATTGGGAAAGCCTGCTCAGCAAGTACCTGCAAACCTGGGAGCCGTTGTGCGGCTTGGTCGTCATCATGGACGCCCGCCGCCCGCTCACCCCGCTGGATGAACAAATGCTCGACTGGTTCGCCCCCACCGGAAAACCCGTTCATATCCTCCTCACCAAGTCCGACAAACTCAGCCGTCAGCAGGCGACCCTGACATTGAATCGTGTAAAATCGCACCTTGCAGAGCATTTTCCGTTTTGCTCGGTGCAGTTGTTCTCGAGTTTGAAGAAAATCGGGATGGATGAGGCGGAAAGGGTGATTGGGGGGTGGTTTGCGGCGTGAAGATAAAAAAATGCCCCAAACTCAAGGGGGGAGTTTGGGGCGAAGGTGCCTCAACTGGCGTTGAGGCTACCCGCTCAGGGAGGAGAAACGGGAGATGACTCGCATCATCTGTAACGTCAGATAGGCGGCAACAAGAATAGTTCCTTCGTCACCTAAAAAAAGCTGATATTTTTTCAGAAAGGCTTTTTATGCAAATAGTTAACAACGGGTATCCGCATAGAAGAATGCGGCGTATGCGCCGGGATGCCTTCTCCAGAGACATGATGCGTGAGCACTTGCTTACGCCAGCAGACTTTATTTATCCGGTTTTTGTCCACGACCTGCCCGGGCGCGCGCCGATTCCCTCCATGCCGGGCGTGGAACGCCTGTCCATAGATGAACTGCTGAAAGTGGCGGAACAGGCGCTGGAACTGGGCGTGCCCGCGCTGGATCTTTTCCCGGTGGTGAATCCCGACGCCAAAAGCCTGGACGCGCGGGAAGCCTGGAATCCCGAAGGCGTGTGCCAGCGGGCAGTGCGCGCGCTGAAACAGCGATTCCCCGAACTGGGGGTGATGACCGACGTCGCGCTCGACCCCTTCACCACGCATGGTCAGGACGGCATCATCGACGAAAACGGCTATGTGCTGAACGACATCACGGTGGCGGCGCTGGTCAAGCAGTCGGTTTCGCACGCCGAAGCGGGCGCCGACATTGTTTCGCCGTCGGACATGATGGATGGCCGCATCGGCGAGATCCGCGCCGCGCTGGAGCAGAACGGCCACATCAACACCCGTATCATGGCCTATTCCGCCAAGTATGCCAGCGCCTTCTACGGCCCTTTCCGCGACGCGCTGGGCACGGCGGGCAATCTGGGCAAGGGCAACAAATATACCTATCAGATGGATCCCGCCAATTCCAACGAGGCGCTGTGGGAAGTCGGGCTGGATTTGCAGGAAGGCGCGGACATGGTGATGGTCAAGCCCGGCATGCCTTATCTCGACATCGTGCGGCGCGTGAAGGACGAATTCGGCGCGCCCACTTTCGTGTATCAGGTCAGCGGCGAATACGCCATGCTCAAAGCGGCGACGCAAAACGGCTGGCTGAATGAGCAAGCCTGCGTGCTGGAATCGCTGCTCGCGTTCAAGCGCGCAGGCGCGGACGGTGTGCTGACGTATTTCGCGCTGGATGCGGCGCGGTGGCTCAAGGGGCGTTAAGGTGAATCGGACGGGATGACGCTAAACTGTCGTCCCTGTCCGAATCCATCACTTCCGGAGGCAAATCGCATGCGCAATCTCAAGCTGGGATTCTGGTGCTGTCTCGTTCTTCCCGTTGCGCTGTGGGTCATTGCTGATCCAGCCGCCCTTCAACCGGCGGACATCTGGGCGTTTCGCGCTTCCATGCTGCAACTGACGGGCATCATGGCGATCGGCTACATGAGTTTTGCGATGATTCTCGCCTTCAGGCCGCGCCGGCCGGAGACGTGGATCGGCGGCCTCGACAAGATGTACCGGATGCACAAGTGGCTGGGTATTGCCGCGCTGGTGGTGTCCGTCATTCACTGGCTGTGGGTGGAGGCGCCGAAGTGGATGGTCGATTGGGGCTGGCTTGCGCCTCGGGTGCGTGGTCCGCGCGCGCCGATTACCAATCCGGTCGAATCGTTGTTTTCAAGTTTGCGCGGCACGGCTGAGAGTGTCGGCGAATGGGCTTTTTATGCCGCCGTGGCGTTGATTGCGCTTGCGCTCATCACGCGCTTTCCCTATCGCTGGTTCTACAAAACGCACCGCCTGCTTGCAGTCGCTGATCTGGCGTTGGCCTTTCACACGGTGGTGTTGCTCAAGTTCAGCTATTGGTTGTCTCCCGTCGCCTGGCTGACGGCGCTGTTGCTTGTCGCGGGCGTATGGGTGGCGCTGGTGGCGTTGCGTCGTCAGGTGGGCGCGGATCGGCAGGTGGTGGCGCAAATCATGTCCTTGCGTTATTTCCCCGGCGTGCGCGCGCTCGAAATCGAAACCGAGGCAAAAGGCTGGCCAGGCCACAAACCCGGTCAGTTCGCCTTTGCGACTTCAAACCCGTCGGAAGGGCCGCACCCTTACACCATCGCTTCCGAATGGCGCGCGGAACATCCCCGTATCCGTTTTGTGGTGAAGGAACTGGGCGACCACACCAATCGTCTGCGCGCCAAACTGCGCGTCAGCCAGCATGTGGTGCTGGAAGGGCCTTACGGTCGTTTCACTTTCGACGATGACCGCCTGCATCAAATCTGGATCGGCGGCGGCATCGGCATTACGCCGTTCATCGGGCGGATGGAATACATGGTTTCGCAGAAAGGAAATCATGATTGGCCGGAAGGGCAGAAGGTTGATCTTTTTCACACCACCACCGAGGTCG
>JAITMU010000108.1 GCA_031277195.1 Gallionellaceae bacterium
CTTTGAAATTCACACAGCGCGGGGCAAGCCCCGCCCTACGAACCCTCCGTCATTCCCGCGTGTTTTTGGCGGGAATCCAGCGGCTTTGTTTTTTAATCGAGAAAAGACACTGGATTCCCGCCAGAAACACGCGGGAATGACGGGATAATACAAAGCGTTGAAATGCCGTAGGCTGGGATGAAGCGCAGCGTAATCCCAGCATGAATGTGGCACGGACTACCGCCATGATTTGCCGGGATTGCATCCCAGCCTACGAGGCTCATCCCGGCCTACGGCGTTAACAACACCGCCGCACGCCGCTCCATTTGCTTTCTTCGCTGCGCCGGAAAAATTCCTTGCGCGATAACGGTGGCGCGTCGGGATGACAGGCGGTGTGATGCGCGAGGTAGCGTTCGTAGGCGTCGTCGCCGGACAACTGGCGGATGCCTTTCCAGAACGCGGCGAGGCGGGGTGTCAGTCGCGCTGCCATGCTTCCTCCAGTTGCGTGACGCGGTGCGGCGCTTCGGTCAGGGGCGGCACGGGTTTGCCGCTGAGGTGGCGCAGGCAGATGCGCAAGGTGCCTGCGACGATCACCCACATCAATCCGGCGAAGAACAGCGCCAGCACGGCGTCGAGGCGCTGGTTGAAAATCAGCGCGGGGGCGATGGCGGCTTTTTCCGGCGGCAGCGCGCCTGCGGCGAGTTTGGCGGCGAGGTCGTTGGCGGCGGCGAGGAAGCCGATGCGGATGTCGTCGCTGGTGAGTTTCTCCCACACCGCCGTGCTGGTGATGATGGTCAGCCAGAGCAGCGGCAGGCCGGTGATCCAGGCGTATTTCAATTTGCCGGATTTGACCAGAATGCCAGTGCCCACACACAGCGCGATGCCCGCGAGTATCTGGTTGGAGATGCCGAACAGCGGCCACAGGATGTTGACGCCGCCGTTGGGGTCGATCACGCCGATGTAAAGGAAATACCCCCAGGCCGCGACGACGATGCCGCTGGACAGCAGCACGGACGGATACCAGGAGGTCTCGCCGAAACGCGGCCAGAGGTTGCCCAGCATGTCTTGCAGCATGAAGCGACCGACGCGGGTGCCCGCGTCCAGCGTGGTGAGGATGAAGATGGCTTCAAACATGATGGCGAAGTGGTACCACAGCGCCAGCAAATGCTCGCCGAACGCGCTGCCGAAGATGCTGGCCATGCCGACCGCCAGCGAGGGCGCGCCGCCGGTGCGCGCGAACAGGGTGGCTTCGCCCATCTGCCGCGCCAGCGTGTTCATCTGTTCCATGCTGACCGGAAACCCCCATGAACTGATGGTCGCCACTGCCGCGGCGGCGTCCGCGCCGACCAGTCCGGCGGGCGAGTTGATGGCGAAGTACACGCCGGGGTCGAGCACGGTGGCGGCGACCATCGCCATGATGGCGACGAACGATTCGAGCAACATGCCGCCGTAGCCGATCATGCGGATGTCTTTTTCGCTGGCGATCAATTTTGCCGTGGTGCCGGAGGCAATCAGCGCGTGGAAGCCGGAAATCGCGCCGCAGGCGATGGTGATGAACACGAAGGGGAACAGCTCGCCGCCGAAAATCGACCCGGTGCCGTCGATGAACTGCGTGATCGCGGGCATTTTGACGTGCGGTTGCAGCAGCACGATGGCGATGGCCAGCAGTACCACCGTGCCGAGCTTGATGTAGGTCGAAAGGTAATCGCGCGGCGCAAGCAGCAGCCACACCGGCAGGATGGCGGCGACGAAACCGTAAGCGATCACACACCAGGCAAGCGGCAGCCCGGGGTGATCGAACCACACGCGCAGATCAGGCTGATGATCCAGCCAGCCGCCGCCCGCGACCGCCAGCAACAGCAGCGCGATGCCGAGCAGTGAGCCTTCCAGCACGCGCCCGGGGCGGAGGTTGCGCATGTACAGGCCGACGATCATGGCGATGGGGATGGTCGCGGCGACGGTGGAAGTCGCCCAGGGGCTGTTTTTCATCGCGTTCACCACCACCAGCCCCAGCACGGCGATGAGCAGCACCATGATGAGCAGCGTGGCGACGATGGCGGCGTAGCCGCTGACTGCGCCGAGTTCGTCGCGCGCCATTTGTCCCAGACTTTTGCCGTTGCGCCGCACCGAGAGGAACAGCGTGACCATATCCTGCACGCAACCCGCCAGCACTGCGCCGATCAATATCCACAATGTTCCCGGCAGATAGCCGAACTGCGCCGCCAGCGTCGGTCCGACCAGCGGGCCGGGTCCCGCGATGGCGGCGAAGTGGTGGCCGAACACGATCCAGCGGTTGGTGGGCATGTAATCGCGCCCGTTGTTCAGGTATTCCGCCGGCGTGGCGCGCGTCGGGTCGATCAACAGCACTTTGCTCGCGATCCAGGCGGAATAAAAACGGTAGGCCAGCGTGTAAATGCACAGCGCGGCAACGATGAACCAGATCGCATTGATGGATTCGCCACGGTTCAACGCAATGCCGCCCGCAGCGCCCGCGCCAAGTGCGGCGACGGCGATCCAGGCGAAGGTGGAGAGGATTTTTTTATTCATGGATGTGAGCGGATGCGACGGAATGACAATGCTACCCAAAATCTGATTGCTTCGCATTAGGGCAATCCGTAAAATCTCACCTCTTTGAGCCCCCTCTCCCCCACCCCTCTCCCACGAGGGGAGAGGGGCTTGAAGCAGTTGATTTGCGAGCCGACCCACCCCCTCTCCCTTGACGGGAGAGGGCTGGGGAGAGGGTG
>JAITMU010000159.1 GCA_031277195.1 Gallionellaceae bacterium
GCGTAATCTTCCGCTTGATCCTTGTCCACCTTGCCGGAGGCGAAATACTGCGCCTTTGGATGCGCGAGATAAAAACCGCTGACGGCGGCGGTGGGCAGCATGGCGTAGCTTTCGGTGAGTGTGATGCCGCTGTTTTGCGGCGCGTGCAGCAGGTCGAACAGCGGCGCTTTTTCGCTGTGTTCGGGGCAGGCCGGATAGCCGGGCGCGGGGCGAATACCGCGATATTCCTCGGCGATCAACTCGGCGTTGCTCAACTGCTCATCCGCCGCATAGCCCCAAAATTCGCGACGCACGCGCAGGTGCAAATGTTCCGCGAACGCTTCGGCGAGACGATCCGCCAGCGACTTCAGCAGAATGGCGTTGTAGTCGTCATTGTTTTTTTCAAAGCGCGCAACGTGTTCATCGATGCCAATGCCGGCAGTGACGGCGAACGCGCCGATGTAATCGCGCACGCCGGTTTTCTTGGGCGCAACGAAATCCGCCAGACAGAAATTCGGAATATCGGCGGGCTTCTTAGTCTGCTGACGCAAATTGTGCCAGGTCATCAGCGGTTGTTTACGCGCCTCGTCCGCGTAAATGGCGATGTCGTCATGCTCGACGGTGTTGGCCGGGAACAGACCAAACACGGCGTTCGCGCTCAACCATTTTCCCTCGACGATTTTTTTCAGCATGGCTTGCGCGTCGGCGAACAGTTTGCGCGCTTCCTCGCCGACCACTTCGTCCTGCAAAATTTTCGGGTAACGCCCCGCCAATTCCCAAGCCTGAAAGAACGGCGACCAGTCGATGAAATCGACCAGAATATCGAGCGGATAATTTTCCAGTTTGTGTACGCCGAGCAAATTCGGCACGGGCGGCGCGTAGTGTTTCCAATCCGTTTTGAAGCCGTTTTTGCGCGCATCGAGCAATGAGACGTGCACAGATTTTCCTTGTCGGCTTGCGTGCTGCTCGCGCGCGGCGACGTGTTCGGCGGCGATCTCATTGATGTAATCGGCGCGCTGCGTGTCGCTCAAGAGCTTGCTGCACACGCCGACGGCGCGCGAAGCGTCCGGCACATACACCACCGTGCCGCTCGGATAATTCGGCGCAATTTTCACGGCAGTATGCACGCGCGAAGTCGTCGCGCCGCCGATCAGCAGCGGCAACTTGAATCCCTGCCGCTCCATCTCCTTGGCGACGTGCGCCATTTCTTCCAACGACGGCGTAATCAGCCCCGACAAGCCGATGATGTCGGCGTTATGTTCGCGCGCGGTTTTCAGAATTTCCTCGCACGGAATCATCACGCCCATGTTCACGACTTCAAAATTGTTGCATTGCAGCACGACGGTGACGATGTTTTTGCCGATGTCATGCACGTCGCCCTTCACCGTGGCGATGACGATTTTGCCTTTGGCCTTGGTGTCGCCCGACTTGGCTTTTTCCGCTTCGATGTACGGAATCAGATGCGCCACCGCCTGCTTCATCACGCGCGCCGACTTCACCACCTGCGGCAAAAACATTTTGCCCGCGCCGAACAAATCGCCGACCACATTCATGCCGTCCATCAGCGGACCTTCGATCACTTGCACCGGCGACGCTGCATGTTGCCGCGCTTCCTCGGTGTCCTCGATGATGTAAGTGGTGATGCCGCGCACCAGCGCGTGCGTCAGGCGTTCGCCGACCGTGCCTTTGCGCCAGGCGAGGTCTTCGACCTGCTCCTTGCCGCCGCCCTTCACCGTCTCGGCGATCTTCACCAGCTTTTCGCTCGCGTCGGGATGACGATTCAGCACAACATCTTCGACCGCTTCGCGCAAATCCTTGGGAATCTCCTCGTACACGCCAAGCTGTCCGGCGTTGACGATGCCCATGGTCAAACCGGCTTTGATCGCGTGATACAAAAACACGGTGTGAATCGCCTCGCGCATCGGCTCGTTGCCACGGAACGAAAACGACACGTTGGACACGCCACCGCTGATTTTGGCGTAGGGCAGATTTTCGCGAATCCAGCGCACGGACTCGATGAAATCCACCGCGTAGTTGTTGTGTTCTTCGATGCCGGTGGCGATGGCGAAAATGTTGGGGTCGAAAATAATATCTTCGGGCGGGAAGCCGATGCCTTCATCAAACCCGCCATCCTGTCCCCTCTCCCCCCGGGAGAGGGCTAGGGTGAGGGAGCCCGTGTCGAAAGATGCACCAGTCTGTCCCTCACCCCCACCCTCTCCCGGAGGGAGAGGGAGTTGTGCGGCGAAACGCGCAGGGTCACCAGCCAGCAGCCGATACGACCGCTCACAAATTTCGATCTTGCGTTGCAACGTATCCGCCTGGCCTTTTTCGTCAAACGCCATCACCACCGCCGCCGCGCCGTAGCGGCGCACCAATCGCGCTTGTTCGAGGAATTTTTCCTCGCCTTCTTTCAGCGAAATCGAGTTGACGATGGGCTTGCCCTGCACGCATTTCAAACCGGCTTCGAGGATGTTCCACTTCGACGAATCGAGCATCAGCGGCACGCGCGAGATGTCCGGCTCGGACGCAATCAGGTTGAGGAATTTCACCATCGCGGCTTCGCCGTCCAGCATGGCGTCGTCCATGTTCACGTCCACGATCTGCGCGCCGTTTTCAACCTGCTGCTTGGCGACTTCCAGCGCTTCCTCGTACTGGCCTTCCATCACCAGACGCTTGAAGCGAATCGAACCGGCGACGTTGCAACGCTCGCCGACGTTGACGAACAGACTGTCGTCGCCGATGTTGAACGGCTCCAGCCCGGACAAGCGGCAGCGCTTTTCGAGATCAGGAATTTTGCGCGGCGGCATGTCGCGCAGCGCATCGGCAATCGCTTTGATGTGCGCGGGCGTGGTGCCGCAGCAGCCGCCCGCGATATTCAGAAAACCGCTGGCGGCAAATTCTTTCAACAGCGCGGCGGTTTTTTCCGGCGGCTCATCGTAGCCGGTTTCGGACAAGGGATTCGGCAGACCGGCGTTCGGATGCGCGCTCACATGGCAGGGCGCGACACGCGCCATTTCTTCCACATAAGGACGCATCAATTCCGCACCCAGCGCGCAGTTGAGGCCGATGGACAAAGGGCGCGCGTGCGTCAGCGAATTGCAAAACGCCTCGGTGGTTTGGCCAGACAAGGTGCGACCCGAAGCGTCGGTAATCGTGCCGGAGATCATCACCGGCGCGTGAACATTGTGCCGCTCGAAATGGCGCTCGATGGCGAACAGCGCGGCCTTGGCGTTGAGCGTATCGAACACGGTTTCCACCATCAGAATGTCCGCGCCGCCGTCGAGCAGACCGCGCACCGCCTCGGCGTAACTTTCCACCAACTCGTCAAAGGTGACATTGCGCTCGCCCGGATCATTCACATCGGGCGAGATCGACGCCGTGCGTCCGGTCGGCCCCAGCACGCCCGCGACAAAGCGCGGTTTGTCCACCGTGGAAAATTCATCACACAGCGCGCGCGCGAGTTTCGCACCGGCGACATTCAACTCGTAGGCCAGATGTTGCATCTTGTAATCCGCCATCGAAACGGAATTGGAATTGAACGTGCAAGTTTCGATGATGTCCGCGCCCGCTTCGAGATACTGGCGATGAATGCCCGCGATGACGTGTGGCTGGGTCAGCAGCAAGAGATCGTTGTTACCTTTCACATCGACCGGATGATCGGCAAAAACGCGACGCTCGCCCGCGTAGTCGCCGTAAAGCTCCACCCCGCGATAATGCGCCTCGCCCAGCTTGTACCGCTGGATCATGGTGCCCATGGCGCCGTCGAGGATGAGAATGCGTTGCTGGAGGAGAGATTCGAGAGGGTGCTTGTGGTTCATGGTTTGTGGCTTTGAGTTGAGGGCGGATTTTAACATGGCGACGCCCCTCACCCTACCCCTCTGATGGAACTACTAGCCAATCGACTAAGGCTCGCAAGCGAGCCAAGTCGCTGGTTATCCCCGCAAGCGGGGAGAGGGGACGATTTCCCCTCGGGCTAGGGTGAGGGCAGCATCTCCGGCGTAACCACCAACTTCAACACCGTCCCCGCCGTGCCGTATTGTTCCCGCAAGCTCAACCACCAAACCGCGCCCTTTTTCACGCTCCAGCCATGCGCCGCGCCCATCAGCAAGGCCGCCGCTT
>JAITMU010000139.1 GCA_031277195.1 Gallionellaceae bacterium
AGCATGTAGGGCGGGGCTTGCCCCGCGCTGTGAGAATTTCAAGGCTCGCACCGCGCGGAGCAAGCCAACAGCGCGGGGCAAGCCCCGCCCTACCACTTCATTCGGACGCCAGTGCCAACAGCGCCATTTCCGCCACTGCCGCCGCTACCGCCGACGCCGAGAAAATCGTAGGTGCTTTCGTGCTTCGACGGCGCAAAAATCACGCCATTGGGTTTTTTGCGCGGGTCGGTCGCGCCATTGACGTTGCCGACCGGAGGAATGCCAGGGTCGATATTTTTGCCTGCGCCACTGCCAACCGTGCCGCCATAGTTCGCGGGAGTTTCCGTATCGGCCTGTTGCGCTGGCTCTGAAACCGCCGTCGGCTCTGCGTCCGCCCATGCCTGCACGGGCAGCACGCCCAACAACATCACCGTGATTAAATTCATTAAATTCTTCATTTCGGCGCTCCTCAACCCCAAATTCCCACAAATTCTATATCAATCAGGCTGTGCCGTGCGCCCGGAGTTCCCTGTTCGGGGTGGAAATGCCCCCTTGCGCAATGCCCGTCTATTGGATAGACTGCGACGTGATGCAGTTGGTCAACTAACAACAATTTGAGGAGAAACGTCATGCCTGCTGAAGTAATCGTTCCGCTGTTCATTTTCCTGCTGGGTTTCGTAGTCTCGATGTCGTCCAGCGCCCTTGGCATACAACGGCTTGAGGAAGCCCGGAAGCGCTAAATCCTGATTCTGCCGCGCCAGGTTTATCGGGCGGCATTTGTAAATCCGAAAAAGCACGGTTCCTGTGACCGTGCTTTTTTACAGTTTGGTCTGTCTCTCCATGTCTTCAGCTTCCACTCACCCGCGTCTGGTCAAATTCCTTCTGGCCTCGGTTACTTCCCTGTTCATTGGCACCATGCACGGCATGTTACAAGTCTGGCCGCCCATCCGCGCCTGGCTGGATGCCGTCGGCAGCCCGCTCAGCAATCCCGGCCACATGATCGACCCGCTGGCGCACGCGCACATGAATCTGGTCGGCGGGCTGGTCATGCTGGCGATGGGATCAACCTACTATCTGCTGCCGATCTTCACCGGAAAGCGCATCTATTCCAACCGGTTGATCAACCACTCCTTCGGCTGGACGTTCCTCGGCGTGCTGTTTTTCTACACCGCGCACATGGTGTTCGGCATCTGGGAAGGCTCGTTGCTGCTTGCTGGGAAAACGCAGGAAATGGCCGCAGTGCACCACTTCTACGGCCCCATCATCGCCGTCGCAGGAACCACAATGGCGATCGGCTTCTTCTCCTACTTCGTCAACATCACGTTGACGATGCTGAAGAGCGAAAAAAACGGCGTTTAATTCGGGAATATTTTCGCTGCCCGAAAATCAGGGCTCGACATTCATCGGGAAGCGCAACACGCTCGCCTCTCCGCCGCCGCGTTTGCTGACTTGCACTTGCAAGACGGAGCGTGCGCCCGGGGCGAATTCGACGGCGCGGCGATAGACGCCAACCTGGCCGTCCTGTATCGCTTGCTTCCAGTCGTCGCCGTCGTCCGTGCGCAATGAGACGAGCAAGTCGTAATTCGGGCGGCCGCGTTCGCCGGTCGCCAGCACCAAGACTTCATTCATGCCCCGCTGCGGCGGGCTGGGGCGGGTTTCGACGCGAATGTCGGTGTCTTGCCATTGCTGTGGCGGGACGCTGTTCTGATTGCTGCCGCCGCATGCCGACAACACGGTCAGCGTCAGCAACAGGGCGACATTGCGCGCGCGCTTTTTTACCTCATTTTTCATGCTTGTTTTCTTCGTCGGAATCGAGCTTGCCGCCGATGCGGCTGCCGTAGAGCTGCACCATGAAATAAACCAGTCCGGCGGCGGCGCCAATATAAAACAACGCGGCGACGAACCCCCAGTTCACCCATTCGCGCGGCATATCCGGGCGGTCGCCCCAGAACGGGAAACTCAAACCGATGGCGACCAGCAGCACGGTGATGATGATGCCGACGAACCAGAGTGGAACGCCTTCCTGGGATTCGCCGATTTTTTCCACCAGCTCCCAATCTTCCATGCCGCGCTTCGCCCGACGTTCTTCATCGGATGCGTAGCCGAAATGATCGTCGGCAGGTTTGCCCCACTCCCCTGTTTCTGTCGCTTGCAGCGGCGCGCTTTCTTTTTCGCCAGTGTTCATCGAACTGCTCCTATTCCGAAAAGTGTTGAACGCGGAAACGCCCCAGCCAGCCGTTCGGCGCGGAGACATCCACCATGAAGGTATGCACACCGCGCGGCAGGTCTGGCATGACGGAAAGCGTCAGCGATTTGCGTCCGGCAGTCGCCATTTTGACATCCTCGGCGCTGAGACGGTAGCTCCCTTCCGGCAGTCCTTCCACGTTCACATGCAGCTCGACCGGACGATACAATTTGTTCGCCAGCGAGATGGTGTAGTCCTGCGCGGCGTTGGCCTGCGCGGTTGTTTCCGCGCGGTAAACCGCGACGTGATACGGCTCGTAGGAATACAGCCCCCAGCTCAGCATCGACACACCCAGCACGGCCAGCACGCCGACCCAACTGGCGCGGGCAAACCAGGAGATCGCAGCCGTGCGAAACTGGCTTGCGCGTTTTTGCGCGCGCTCGCCCAGCTCGAAACGCAGCAAGCCGCTTGCGCCTTCTTTCGCGTGCAAACGATTGCAGGCATCGACACATTCGCCGCAGTTGATGCAGCTGTCGTAGACATCGGTCTTGCGCGGATCCAGCTCGATGAAACAGGCGGTAACGCAGTAATTGCACTTGGCGCATTCGGCGGAACGGCTGGCGTCGTAGGCGATGTGCAAGGTCTGCCGCGTCTTGAACGAATGCTGCCAGACGCGGTAGATGCAGGCGAAGCGGCACCAGAAGTGGCGAATCAGCGCGATGTCGAGAAACAGGATCAACACGCTCACGGTGTAAATCCAGTGCAGTGATCGCGCCAGACGCTCATCATCCTGAAACGTGATGAACGACCACACCAGATCGGGCGGATAAAAATAGAACAGCGGAATCAATCCAAACAGCAGCGATGCCGCAAGAAATGCGCTACCCAGCAGCAGCCAGTTGATGAGTTTGTTTTTCGCTGCGGCCACGCGCATGGCGTGTCCTTCCAGACTCAGCTCGGCGCGTTTGCCGAGCAATTTTCGAGTCAGGTTGTTCGCCCATTCCGACAATGAATTTTGCGGACATGCCCAGCCGCAAAACACGGTGCCAGCGGTCGAATACAGCATCACCAAACCGCTCACGGCGGTAATCCACACGCCGCCCATCAGGAAAAAATCCGCGAACCAGATTTGCCGGTCGAGCACGACGAAGGCGCCCGCTTCGGGATCGATACGAAACAGGCCGCTCGCCGGAATCAGGATGGCCAGCAAAATGACCATCGCTTGAACGACACGCCGTTTCCAGTGAAAACGCGCGCGCGTCGGCGCGCCAATGACCTTGATGGGGATGCTGGAGAGTGGATTGCTGCTGGACATAGATCAATTTCCTGCCATACGCGCTTCGCGGTCGAGCGGGCTGAGTTCCAGCAGCCGACGGCGCAATGTTTCGGCCTGCGCGGCATCGCCCGCCTGGCGCTCAAGTTGCCACAATGCGCGCACGCTATCGACATGCTCCGGATTGATGCGCAAAATCCGCAACAAGGCGTCGCGCTCGCTCAGGCCGCGCTGCCGCGCTTCCGCCAGTGACGAGAGCATGGTATCAGCCAACGCATAGGCAATCCAGCGATCTTGCGGATTGGCTTGCCAGGCGAGATGCATCATGCGCTCGGCTGACTGTCCTGCGTCCTGCGTGGCGGCCACCCAACTGCGCACCATCAGCTCGGTTGCGCCATAAGCGCGCTCGAAAGATTCGCGGTCATCGGCGCGTATGCCAAGCAGGTTTTCTGCCTGCTGCATGTCGGGGCGCATTTGCAACAGCAAACGCAATGTCGCCGTCAGATTCATGTCGCCATCGTAACGCGCGCGCGGCAGACGAAATTCCAGCACGGGCGACCATTCATCCTGCACCGCGCCGCGGCTTGCCGGTATCGGCCCCCAATAGCGCCCCAGCCAGGTCCAGCCGCCCTCGCCTGCTGTCGCCGCATTCAGTTGCGCTTCATTCATTCTTTGCAGATTACGCCAGAGGTTGTCTGCGCCAGCAAAATGCTGCTGCGGCCCCACCAGCGCCAAGTGCATTCCGTCGAGAAACATCTGCGCGTCAGGGAATACGGCGCGGAAACTGCGTAGCGCGACATCCAGCGATTCGGGATCGAACTGGTTGATCGCAAGCCATTGCACAAACACGCCATTCTCGTTGAGACGGTTGCGCGCGCGCTGGAATTGCTGCACCGACAACAAGGTGCTCGACCCCGCCAGATCGGGGTGAAACACGTCGCCGACGATGACGTCGTATTTGTCTGTCGTCGCGCTCAAAAAATGTCGCGCGTCGTCACGCACAACGCGGGTTTGTTGCATCGCGTTACGGTTCGCTGGCGCGAACCAGTCTGATGCGGCGTTAATCGCGCCCTGGGACAATTCAACCGCGTCGCGCTGCAAATCCGGGAACGGCAAAGAGCCGGTGACGGAAATGCCGGTGCCGAGACCGAGGAACAGGATAGCACGCGGCTGCGCGTGCAACAGCAACGGCAGGCGCGCCTGATTGGATTGCACAAATACCGCCGTCGATTCGGTGGACGCATCCATTCGCTGCATATCGGTCAGCAGCAGACGCTGGCCGTCCGACTGCTCGACCACATGCGTCATTGAGACGGCATCTTCGTAACGATACAAATCCTGACTTCCCGCCTGCGCCTTCGGCAACAAGGCGCTGACCGGCGGAAAATTCGTGACCGGCCAAGCCAGCGCAATGAACACGGGAACGGCCAGCCATGCGATGCGTTTGTGCGTCCAGGTCAATCCCAGCGCCAGCAAGGCAAACCCTGCGACGACCACCGTAGCCGTGCTGCCCAACGATGGAATCAGGATAAAACCGGCGGCGAGCGCGCCCGCTGTCGCGCCCAGCGAATTGGCGCCATACAGCCACATGCCGCCGCCATTCGATTTGTCGCTCAGCAACGGCAACCACAACCCCAGCACCAGCGTGACCGGCAGCGTCAGCAATGCGAGCGCGCCACCCTCTGCCAGCAGCGCGCCGAGCAAGGAATCAAAACGAGCGCTTTCGACCCAGGCAGACAAGGCGGGCAACAGCCACAAACCCAACAAGGCAAATGCGCCCGCGATCAACGGCAACAGGATGAGCCAGGTTTCCCGATGACGGCGTGGCGCGAACACGCTGCCCAAACCAATGCCCAGCAGAAACACTGCGAGGATGACGGCCAGCACATATTCCGTACGCAACATCACCATGCCGAACAGCCGTGTCCAGGCAATTTCCAGCGCAAGGCTGGCCGCGCCGATGCCCGCGTAAATGAGCAGAGTATGCCAGGGCGGACGAGAACTTGCGGGAGCCGCAACGGTGGGGGTCGATGTCACATAGCGGGGCGCAAGCCACAGAAACACGGCAGCGAGCAGCAAGCCGATTCCGGCGATGACGCGAATTGCGCCGCTCCAACCCAGCGCTGGCAACAGCCACAAAGGGATCAGCGCGCCACAAGCCGCGCCCAGCGTATTCAGCCCGTAAACCTGCCGCAGATTCGCGCCGCCGAGCGCGCGCAATACCAACGGAAACCCGATGCCCATTGCGAATGCTGGCAGCGCCAACAGGCACAAGACGGTAATCGCGATCAACGCATACCATTGCAACAGCGAAAATTGCGCTGCCGCGCTCTCCATCCAGCCGGAGAGCGTTTGCAGCACCATCGGCAACATCAGCGCGTAGAGCGCGACGCCGCCTTCAAGCACGGCGAGCAAGCGCAAAGGTTGCTTGATGCCTGATAGCCGCTGCGCGGCAAACAGGCTGCCCGCGCCCAACCCGAACATGAATGCCGCGACCGTCACCAAAACGGCAAAGACGCTCACGCCGAATTGCAGCGACAACATGCGCACCCACAGCACTTCGTAGGCTACGCCGATGAGGCCGGAAAGGGCGTAGAGCAGGATGAGGGCGGAACGACCTGGACTCATCTCACCCTCCCCCGTAAGTTGCGATGAGCGCAGCGAACCGCGACGGTGCGAGTGTCAGCCTTTTCCCGTTGCGGTTCGCTGCGCTCACCACAACCTAAAACGGGTAAAACCACACCATGCCTGCCACAACGTGCGCCACGACCAGCGTGAGGGACAAGCCGGCGAAAATCATGTGCGCGGTGAACACCTGCTTGCCGTACACCACCATGGCGATGCCCAGTCCCGCAGTAATCAGAATGCAGAGCAACAGCGGAATGCCCAGCAAGAACATGATCCGGTGCTTGTCCTTGTCGGACAGCGCCCGATTTGCGCCATCCTGATCGTTCTGGGCTTTCTGGAATTCTTCCATGATCTGCACGCTGCCACTTTGCTGCGTCGGCTCTGCCGCCTGCGCCAGCGGCACGCTGAAAAACATCGCCAACAACAGCGGCGTCAACCAGCGCCATGCATGCGTCATCATTGCTCATTCTCCTGCCGTTTTTTCGACTCGATGCGATGCTCGGCGTAGCGCCAAACCAGAATCGCCATCAGCGCGAACGGCGCCAACACCGCGAACAGCAGAAACACGAAAATGGCCCACGGCGTGTCAATTGTCACATGCAGGAAGCGGTAGCTGTCCAGCGCGAAAGCCGGTTGAGCCGAAATCAGCATCAATCCGAGGGCGCAACGCGCCAGAATCCTGTGCATCATTTCCCCTTGTCCTGTTGAACGTCAGCCACACAACGGAAGCCATAAAAGTCGGATGCGTAATGCGCCCATGCGAAATTGCGGTGGTACGTTGCGGTCGAAAACGGATCGCTTTTCCACGATCCGCCGCGCAATATCTTGTAGTTGCCTTCGGTCGGCACCATGTCGATGACTTTCAGCTTTTCATCCTGCTCGCTGGTCACCTTGGCCACTTTGGCTTTGAACACACTGGCCGCGGCTTGCGACCCGGGATAAGGCGTCAACTCACTTGCCGTCCATTCATCCACGTTACCGGCCATATCCAGAACACCATACGGACTGGCACCTGCGGGATAAGCATCTACATTGGTTGCCGACCCCACGTTGTAATAGGTGTTCAAACGGGCGGCTTCCATTTTATCGCCCCAAGGCCAGCGGCGACCATCCGTGCCGCGCGCGGCTTTCTCCCATTCGGCTTCGGTCGGCAGGCGCTTACCCTGCCACTTTGCATACGCTGTCGCATCGTGCCAGGACACCATGGTAACCGGACGCATGGCTTCACCATCTGGAATGCGGCCATTCTTCCAGTGCAGCGGGGGGCGGTGGCCGGTGGCGGCGACAAAACGGGCGTATTGCGCGTTGGTCACCAGATATTTGTCCATTCTGAAAGCGGGCAGCGTTACTGTGTGCAGGGGCTTGTCCGGCTCGTCCGCGCGCTTGTCATCCGTTCCCATTCGGAAAGCGCCAGCGGAAATCGGCACCATGGTTTCCAATTCCTGCCATTGATCCTTGGTCAGCAGCCGTTCAATTTCGCCGGAGGTGTATCCGCTGACAGCCTGTCCTTGCGCTTCGTGTGCCGCATGCAGGGCGATGTCTTCGCCAGCCGCGCGGATGCGCGATTTTTCTTCTTTCAAATCGTAAGTCGCCAGCTCACGCATGTCGGCCATGCGCTCCGACCCCAGCATTACAACGTGCAAAGCGCCGCCCACCATCAATAGCGCCATGCAGGTAATCAGCGTGGCTCTGAGGTAGCGTTTGCGTTTTGTGCGTTCTTCCGGCGAGAGAACTGTTTGTCGATTGGGCTTCATGCGTCTGAATCACTCATCATCGTCGGCATCGCGATCTTTGTAGATTTTATGGCGCGGGCTTCTGCCGTAAATACTCTTGATCACAACTTCACCCACCACTCCGCCAGCAGCGGAAAACTCCATCGCAAGAATGACGAAAAACACCCACAAGCCCATCGGTATCAATGCCGAACCTTCCGGTATGCCGGTGACATAAACGATTTCGTAGTAGCTGTAGAGACGCACAAACAACGGCGGGAAGTGGCTGAGCCATTTTCCGCCTTCGCCAAAAATGAAAGTGACCAGCATGCCCAGGAAAAACGGCAGAACAAACATGTCCAGCAACAGCGGCATGCCGAATCCGCTCAGGCCATGATACAGCTCCATCGTCACACCAAGCGCCTGATCGCCCCAGCGATCCAGCGCACATGCGACAACCACCGCTACAATTCCCCGGAGGTATTTGATGATCTTTGCGCGCGAAACAGTCATGGGCGAGACTCCTTGCCGGCCGCCTTTTCATCCTCGGCTTTGCTGGTATCGTCCCAAAACATTGAACAGGATTGCGTGCGCGCACACGTTGTCCAAGCCTCGTCTATCGCCTTGCGAGTATCTTCCAGATACCAGTCTTCCACTTTGAGGCTCGCCATATAAGCCGCCAAGGTACGGCGATCCTGCTCTGGCAAGCTCACATAGGAAGGCATCCGGTATTCTGGATTCAGACGAGAGGGCAAAATTTCCTGGGGATTGGGAGCCGAGAAATACTGATAAAGCCAATCTTCGGTACGCAGCGAACCAATTCCATCCAGCGCAGGTGCGGGAACACGTTGCGTCATGTCTCGCAATGTCAGCAATGAGTGGCACGCCTTGCAGTTCTGCTGGCGATAAATATCCCACCCGGCGCGCTTCAATTCCTCCGAGGCGATACTGTAATAAGGAATACCCTTATCTGGTTCTTCACGCGCAGATCGCGAGTAATTGAGCACCATCAAGCCAACGACGATCAGCGCGATGGCGACCAGAACTACTTTTTCTCCGCGTTTCATTTTGCGTGGTGCGCTTCCTCTTGTTGCTTCAGAACGCGAATCCGGCTTTCTTCCTGTTTCGCCAGAACGTCGCGGCTTTTGGCATATTCTTCAGGCGACATTTTGTCTCTGTCATCTTCAGTGAAAACCAGGTATTTGATGTCCTCATCAAATTGCTCATTTCGCGCCGCCCACCGTATCCAGTAGATGCTGGCCATGATGATCATGGCACCGATGATAAGCCACAGATATATGGTCCAACCATCACCCAACGACTCCAGATATTCCATAATTCCCTCCGGTTACGTACGTCAAAAAAGATATCCAGACAACATCTGCAGCGCGCCAAAAATGACCGCGGCAATGATTCCGAGGATGATCGCTCCGAACATCAGCTTTTCTCCAGTTCTCATCGTCGCCGGGGCATACTTTCCGAAAACGACCGCATATACGATGGCGGCGAAAACCAGAATGGTCACCAGCATGAAAACAAAAACACCCTGGCTGAACTGCTGACTGCGCATCCCTTCTATGCTCAAATCCACACCCGCTTGAGATGCCGAATCCGTGAGCACGGGAAGTATTTTGTCCGCTCCGAAGCGATTGAGAGGCAGATAACTGAAAAATTGCTCGAAGAAATTCATTTTACCAAAAATGATGCCGCTCCGAAGAGCGGCATCAACTCAGCTTTATTTCAAAAATGTGCCGAGAAACTAACGAGTGTTAATCCCCGACTCTTATTGATCCTTGTAACGAACCGGCGGGCTTTGCTTGTCATAACCGTCCACAAAAAAGCTGTACAGGAACGGCAGAATGAACACAACCACAATAACACCGCCCAATGCGAGAGGACCAAAATCCAAATCAATCATTTTTTTCTCCTAAATCAACAAGGCGATACGATTAGTGATCATGCCCGTGTGTCGGCTGCCAGCTGGATGGCGGCAGGCGCTTCACAACTGCAACCACACCCGCGAAGAAGGCAATCACGTAGAAAATATCGATCGTGTAGCCTTGATCCCACCACGGTTGCTGACGCTGGCGAAGGAACGTGCCATCGGGAGCGGGAATACGCGCACCCGACTGATCCTTCAGGAAGTTGCCCTCGAAGTTCGCACACACAATGCTGGTACCGATGATGGTGTAGTCGTGCAAATCGCTACTGGTTCGCGCGCACGGACGAGCGATGCCAGAATCGTCACCATTCTTCAGTGCTTCAATCTGCGGACGCAGCGCACGCAACTCATCCATCGTCACCGGGTGACGCACCAACTGCGATTGCATCAGGCTGGCGCTGTCTGGATGCATCTCCACCAGCACTTTCATCGCCTCAACATCGTTGGCAGCACTCGTCACCTTCGGATCGTCCATAGAGCCGATGTAGTTGACGTAAATTCCTGCGGTCGGACGTTGACCCCACAGAGGGAAGGTCACCGCAAACGCAGTCAGCGTCGTCAACAACAACAACCAGACAACCGGAACTGGCAGACGGTTGTTATCTTCCGTGATGCCGCCCAGGTCTTCCGACTCCCACAGCTTCTTGTCGCGTTCATTCTGCTCTGGCGTATTCGTTGTTGCCAACGGATTTGTCATTATCCATGCCATGGTTTTATCTCCCCTTATTTAAGACTCAGAACGAAGTCGATCAGAGCACGTGCTTTGCTGTCCTTTGCCGGGACAGGAACATCCGGCGGAACAGGCGATTGACCTGCACGGTATGCGGTGTAGTCGGCACGCCATTTATCGAAGTCGATCTTCTGACCGTCGGCATCCACCGAGCCCCACAGATAGTCGAAGCGCGGCATGATGGAGTGCGGCTGAACCAGACGGGGATTGAAGAAGTGCAGCATCATCCATTCCCTGGAGGCGTTACGCGATCCAACGTGCAGCAGGTCGGGACCCTTACGGTCAGAGCCGAACGCAGTAGGCGATTCGCCGTTGAAGTCACCCAGCATCGGCGGAGCGCCGAACACCTGCCAATCCTGAGTTTGCTCAGGCAACAGGGTGTGGCACCACCAGCAACCTTCACGCACGAACATGGACTTGCCTGCGCCGATGTGCTGGACGTTTTCGTCAGCCGCTGCGTTCAACACGTCAGCCGCATTCCAGCCACGGGTGGCAGTCGCATACTCGATATACGGTTGCTTGCTGTCCTGGTCGATATCGATCAGGAAGACCGCGCCGTCCGGGTTGCTTCTACCCTTCTCGGCCGCCTTGGCAAGTTGCCCTTTCTCCATGCTCAACTTTTCGACAATCGCACCCAGGTTATCAGGGTGCTGTACGGCGTTGGGCATCCGCGTTCCGGCGGGATACACATAAGCGTACTGTCCTTCGCTCTCAAGCCATACACGCACAGGCTTGTTGCTGCCTTGCATGAAGGGGTCGCTCAGGTTCCAACCGGCATCCCAGCCTGTCGTCAGTTGCTTGTCCAGTGCAATCTCGGTGGACACGGCCTCACGCATGTTGAAGCTCGGGAAAAACAGCGTGATACACATCGACCCCCCCAAAGCAAGGCCGAATACCCGTGAACCGATCTTATATTCTCTAAAAGCCATAATTTATCCTCCCAAGTCGCTGCGATTTAGCGCTCGTACGCCATTTCGTGGGGCATGCGGCCAGCCGGAACAGTCGTCCCTGCACGCGCAGTCATCCACATGTTGTACAGCCAGATGATATTGGAGACGAACACCATCGTACCACCCACCCAACGGGCGATCATGTAGGGGTGCTCGGCAATCACAACATCGATGTACGGCACTTCGTAAATCTTGCCCGCGCCCTGGATCAGGCCGGCAATCGTCATCGAAATCCAATATGTGCTAAAGCCGATCAGCAGCAACCAGAAGTGAACGTTGCCCAGCGCCAGCGAGTACAGCTTGCGCTTCATCAGGGTTTGCAGACCCAGATAAACGGCAGCAGCTTCCAGGAAGGTGGAGAAGCCCAGCAGCGCGAGGTGAGCGTGCGCCACAATCCAGCCCGTTCCGTGAATGTACCAGTTGATCGCGCGAGTCTGCTGGAAACCACCTTGCATGTTCAGCGGAATCGCCATCAAGCAGCCCGTCACCGTGAAGCGCACTTCAAGGTTTTCAACAAACATGTTCCACTTGCCTTGCATGGTCAGCATGATGTTGGAAACGAACGCGATCGCCGGCACCAGAATCAGCACGCCTTCCACAGAAGCGAAAGACTTGAGCCATTCCGGCAGCGGAGCGGACATCAGGTGGTGAGCAGCAGGCGTGGAGTAGAACACAACCACAGACCAGAAGTGCAAGTGACCAATACGGTGAGAGTACAGCGGGTTACCCGTAACCTTCGGAATCGTGTAGTACGCAATGGCTGCGGCAACCGGCGTAATCCAGAGACCCAGCACGTTGTGCGCGAACCACCAAGTCAGATAAGCCTCGGTCAAACCGGTCAAGTGGAAGAACTCCGGCAGGTTACCAACAACGAATACGACGATAACCATGAAAGTTGCTGCGGCGAAGAACCAGTTGGTCGTGTAGATACCTTGCGTGCGGCGAGTCAGAATCGTCATCCACACGTTAACCGCCAAAGGAATCGCCATGCATGACGCGATGTACAGGTCGATAACCCACGGGAAGTCAGAATACTCACGACCAGAGGTCAACCCCATCCACAACACCGTCAGACCCAAGGTCAGGCCGAGGTTCCACAGGAAGCAGTTCCACAGACCCAGTTTTTCCGACCACAACCGGGTATTCCCCAGTATCGGCGTGATATACATCATGGCCATCGCGAACGCCATCGAAATCCAGCCGAAAATCACAGCGTGCACGTGTACCTGACGCATGTGACCGAAAGACAGGAATTCGTTACCCGTTACAAAGTCAGGGAACGCCAGCTTGGCCGCATTGAACGACCCCAGCCCCGTCCCAATGACAAACCATACGATGGATGAAAATCCGAAGAAAATCGCCGACGATCCTGCCGGGATATCCTCGTTTTTAGCAAACAAATATTTGAACATACCGCTTCTCCTCGTGAACTAAACTTAATGACAGCCTGAAATAGCGTAGCAGCCTAGTTGGACTTGTTCTTGTTTTTCTTCTGCGGCGTCATGACGTACAACGAAAGCACCATGCTAGAAAACGCCAGAATGATCCCCAGAATCCCTGCTATCAGCGCAACATCCATAATATCCTCCTGTTACGTATTTTTTAATGAAGTCTCAAATCAGGCATTCTCGAGCGCATCGTGCTTCTTCAAGCCGACGAACATAATGAGACAGAACATGACGCCAAACACGATCATCGCCATGTCGATGAATCCGGTGAAGGTCACCGGGTTGTAAGCTGTGCCGCCGTCACCACCCCAGCTAAGGAAATAGCCACGACCCAGCATACACATCATCGCCGCGCCGAACACGCTACCATTCCCCATGCCAGTCAGCATGCCGGAAACTATGATTAACCAGAATGCTCTGGACGTTATTGATTTCTTCTGCATTTATCCCCCCGTTTTTTCGATAAAAAACTTTTGGAAACCGGCTCGTATGCCGCCCCTGACACTGAACCCGCCTGATACTGTTTCCTTGCCCACAACAGGCTCAGGAAGCCCGCGGGGACGAAACCGTTGCTATAATAGGTTCCCGTATACATCATTGTCAAGGAATTAAAGTCAACGTGCAAAATAGCCTCACACTCCACGCAGAACCGGGCAATATCCCCGCAGTTGAAGCATTCTAAAAACCGTAACGCAATTAAGGCCTTCTCTCTAAATTTCCGCTTATGAAAACCGACGAACTCGTGTCTCGCATTCCAACCCGTTATTGGGGCTATCTCGCACTATTTTTATGGGGTGGCATCGCCATTTTTTTACTGCGACAAGATCTCTATGGCCTGGATGAAGGCGCCAGCAGAAATCTTTTGCTTGTCTGGTCCATTGTCGAGCAGGTGGCAAACGCTGCGGTCGCCTTTGGTACGCCTGATTTGCGCCTGCTGCTGTTTTTCCCCGTGGGCTTCCTGAAACCCGGCAGCGTCATCGCCGTAAAGATATTCACCATTCTGCTTGTGGCTGGTTCTGCGTGGCTGCTATACGTCTGGCAACGTAACCGTGTCAATGCGGAAAGCGCCCTGCTCGCAACAGGTCTGCTGCTTATTTCGCCCTTGTTGCTGGCGCAAGTTGACGCTCTCGCGCCAGGCATCTATCTGCTGATAGCGTTCAGCTTGGGAGAATGGCTGAACAATACATACCGCGCTGCGCCCAAACCTTTTGGCGGAAACTACTTCGCGCAAATGATTCTGTGCGCATTCAGCACCAGCCTGCATCCCGCTGGCCTGGCATACCCGCTGACCCTGGCCTGGGCTTGGCATAAAGACGCACCTGACGCAAAGCAGAAGAAATACTTTCTTTTCGGCATCGGCTTTGTCACGTTGCTTACGCTGATCGTCCGCATGGGCTGGAGCGGCACGGAATGGCTACACAATCCGCTCGACAGCCTCTCAGCCATCGTTTTCGGCCCTTCCATTGATGGAGACATCAGCGCCACCCGCTGGGCTACAGGCGCTTTCGCGATGGCGCTATTGCTCATCACCGTATTCAAGCAATTCCGCGCGCTCCGGGATAGCTTCACCGGGCGCGTTTTGCTGCTCGGCTTGATTCTGGGAGCCTTCGTCGGCGATTTGGCTTGGGCATTGATCGCGCTGACCACCATACTGTATTTCGGATTTCCATCGCTTTTGCGCGCGCAAGAACTGCCCTTCGGGAATTTCTTCGGCCAGCGCGGCATCGCCCTGCTCGTTTTGGTAATCCTTTCCACTTCATTCATGCTGGCAAACAAATCGCGCTACGAAGCGCACCAGGCAGGGTTGCTATCCCAGCAGGATCAACTGATCAAAACTCTCGCAGACATTACCGAAAACTTTTACGCAGCACAGGAAGAAGAAAGCAGCACCGCGCCGCAGCCACATTTGCGAGTTGCCAGTCAATGGCCTGCCCGCACGATGATCGCCTGCAAATGCGACACACTGCCATTGCCGCCTGCCGAAAAAGATCCTGAAACCCAGCTCGCCCGGATGCTCGGCGTTTCCTATTTGCTGTTTGATTACCAGTCGCCGAACAACATGGCGCTTTATCGCAATCTGTCCATGCTGGGAGAGTACACAGAGACTATTGATCTGCAATCTGCAGACGTACTGGTGCGAATCACGGCAGCCCCCTCAAAAACGGAGTAGAACTCACCATGCAAGAAGCGCTTGTTTACTGTGTAGTCGCAATCAGTTCAGTGATCGTCGTAGGCTATGCCGTGCATATGCTGGTCGGCGGCCTGGTCAGCCAGGAGACTGAATATCTCCTGATTGCGCTGGCCTGTTTCGCCGATATGGCGGTGATTGGCTATATGGCGTGGGATGTGATAAAGCGCAGAAGGCGGGACTGGTAAAGCCGTTAGGGAACCTCTGAACAAATCTGAGCGAGCGGGCACGCTCGGATTTGGGATGGGCTGCAAGGCGCAAAGCACAGCAATACCCGTAGGTATTGCGAGCATTTGCACCGCAGCAGACCGCCCAAAGCCGAGATGGGCACGCCGCGACAGATTTATTCAGAGGTTCCTTAGCCGCCCGTGATTCGACGCAGCCTGTCCGTGACAGATTGAAAATCGGCGGGATTGGGAAACTGTCCCTTGTGAATGACGAATTGCTGGCGGCGACCCGCCTGATCATTGCCGGTCAAGCCAAACGAGCGACCGGCATAGTCTGAATAGAACTTCAAACCACTGGCAATTTCCACCTGAGCGCCAGAACGCAATGCGACGCGCGCGACGGCGTTATCGACTTCGATTGCGACTGGCGCGCTCGGCAACATCATCAAACGAGTCTTCAATATCCGGTTCGCGCCGGCAATCAGGAAAAAACTGCCGAGGAAAAGCAGCAGGTAAGCGAGATTGACATCCTCATTCACCCAAAATCTTGCCGCCATGGTCAGCAGAACCGAGACCGTGGGCACGTACAGCAACAAATCCCATACCATGCCCTTGGTGTCTTTCACCAAATCGAAACGCACATTCGCCATACCGATAGCACCCGCCCTCAGGAATTCGTCTTCAAGACGCTTTCAATCGCCAATTCCATTTCACCGTACAACATGCGCCCTGCCCGTTGCTGACGAACAACGCCGTCCGCATCAATGAAAAACGTCCAAGGGTCGCCCATGACCCGATAAGCCTTGAACGCTTCCGGATTTTCATATTGGTCCATGTGCAGAAAAAGCACGTCCGGTTGATATTTTTCCATCAGTGCCTTGACGATCTGCAACTGGCCGTCGCACACCGTACAGTGGCCGGGTGTCGCGAATTCCAGCACGATGGGTTTTCCGGTTGCCAGCGCCTTGTCCAGCGAATATTGATACATGCGCGCATCAGGCTGACGATACGTCGTAATCCGGCTCATGTCACCGCCGACATCCGCCAGCGTCTTGGTCACCAGTTTGGGCGCGGGAGAACCTGGTTTAAGTCCAGAACCCATCTTGTCGCCGTCGCAACCGGCAATCAGCAAACAACCCGCCATCAATAAAAATTTCACGTTCATCTCTAGCGATTCCGTCCGCACGACGTGCGATAAATGTTGTACCCCCAGATGATGTTGGCCAGCAACACCAAGCTGCCGAAAGAACCACCCAGCGCCATGAAATGCGAAGCCGCCTTGTCATCTCCCGCATAAATTCCGGTCAGGCCGGAAGCGCAGAAAAACACCACCACACCCAACAAGCCCAGGTTATGCATCCAGAAATGAACCTTGACCAGTTTCAGACTGTAAATCTCACGGCGCACCAGACGCGGGATCAGATAATAAATCGCGCCAAAAATCGCCATCTCAACCCAACCCAGCAAATTGATGTGCGTATGCCCCAGCACAATACGGTCGCCATAGACGCCGCTATCCACCATCAGGCGAAAAGCGGGAATCCCGCCCATCAACGCCCCCCAGGAAAAACCGATGATGCTGTAGATGATGCACGCATAAATAAACCACAGGGTGTATTTTGTGTATTCCTTGTCATGCGCCCAAGGTTCATTCGTTTCCTGCGTCATTTCGACTCTCCTTCTTCACTTTTCGCGTCTTCGCGCACATCTTTGTATTCGGTTTTCCAAGTGTCCGGCGCCCAGACTTTCAGCATTTCATCAATAAATCCCGATTGCCCTTCCGGCGCACGGGCTACGGCAGACCCCGGATCCGCCCTCAATTCAGACAGGAAAACCGCAATCGCGTGCTGCTGCTCCTCCGGCAACTCCGCCACATAAGCGGCCTCCTTGGGAGCCAAACCGTGATCAATCGTCTTGCTCGAATAGGTCGCTTCCGGATTCTTCAAAAAATTGATCAAATAATCGAAGCTGCGACGCGAACCAATACCATCCAGATTCAGCGACATATTGGTGCCGCTACGCAAAATACGATGGCACGACGTGCAGCGCGCCTCCCGCGCATATTCTGAACCCTTCAAGCCTTCAGCAGAAAAATCATAGTGGGTGGTGGTGGGATACATCGGCTTGTCCATGCGAGAGCGGATGACTTCCATCAAAATGAAGCTGATTACGGCAAACACCCCAATCGCCAGAAAAATTCCAAACAGAATCTTCTCCCCACGTTTCAAACCGCCGAATGCCATAGCCTATGCCTCTCTGTCGCAACAACTTTACTCATCTTCAAAATAAAAACCCCGCGCCCAATAACTCGGCGCGGGGCTTGCAAATAAAAACAACGTGTTCGAAGGACTCGAATACTTAATGAGCGCCGTGCAGCAACGAATCATTGTTCGGAACCGCATCACCACCACCACGAGTCGGCGGAGCCTTGGACAGATAGGCAGCCACGTTGTGGATGTCTTCATCCGTCAGGTTCTTCGCCACATTGCGCATGATGGCAGACGGATCGTTCGCACGAGCGCCGCTCTTCCAGTTTTGCAACTGGTTCACGAGGTATGTGTACTTTTGCTGACCAATCTTCGGGAACACCGGATCCACGCCGCGACCGTTGTAGTCATGGCAAGCGGAGCAGGCCGCCACATGCACCGATCTGCCCTCAGCAGTCTTGCGCTCAGCGCCCGTCATGACGAGCTGATAGCCCTTGGAAGCGTCGCCCACCTCGTTGCCAGCCTCTGCAAGTGCCTTGAGATCGGACAGTTCAGGCTCATCCTTGATCGAATTGACATAAGCAGCGACATCCGTGCGCTCCTGCGGAGTCAACGCCTTGGCAAAACCAGGCATCACTGCGCCCAAGCCTTCCGGCACGCGCTTGTCGTCGGCGAAGTTGGTCAGTTGCTTGACCACATAGCCATAGCCAATGCCCGCCAGACGCGGCGCGCCCATGTCATCGCTACCTTGAGCCCTGTCCATATGGCAGGTCAGGCAAGGTTGTACCTCGTCGCCCTTGCCATTCTCGAAAATTGTCTTGCCGTTGCTGGCATTCGGCGCCGCCGATGCCACGCCAGAAGCCAGCATTGCAACCGCCCCGATAAACCATGCAGATTTGAATTTAGACTTGCGCATTCCCCCACCCCTATTAGGAGTTCTTGAAATTCGCCGTACCTGTTACCAGAGTTTTTGCTTCCCCCTGAATACACGGCTCCGGCACGTAGTATTTAGGAATTCTTTTTGAACAAGATTACGGCCAAGCCGAAAAAGAAAATGAACAGGCCCGCGTACATCATGAGAACCTGAGTTGTAGTTGTATCTGGTTCCAGCATAGTTTCCTCCATGATCAAAGACTGCATTAAAAACCGACCCGCTAACTGATTGTTATTTTTTTTAGGCCAAGCGATTCTATACCGTCAATTTAGCCAACGCAAGGCATCTTTTGGAATGCGGGAATATGCCGCCACAAAACCGACCCGCCGCCTTCCCTCAACATGCGCCTTCCCGCCCGCCCAATTCCGCCAAAAATCCATAAATCAGAGTTTAATCAAAAGAATAAACTCCAGCGCAAGAAATGTCGCACTCTTGCCCTGCTCATTATCAACCGAATCGTGGAGCGGGTGAAGGGAATCGAACCCTCGTCGTAAGCTTGGGAAGCTTCTGCTCTACCATTGAGCTACACCCGCATGTAAAATGCGATGTTACCTTAATGAGATTTGGGTTTGGAAGTGATTTCAGTGTCCATAAACGGTTCGGCTCGCTCCTTCACGCACCCGCTCCACCTCTCCGAACTGATTCAAGAAATCGGGCTGTCCGGCAAGCGCGTCGCGTTGGAACGCAACGGCGAAATCGTACCGCGCAGCCAATTCCCTTCACTCATGTTGGCTGACGGCGACGTGCTGGAAATCGTCGTAGCGGTCGGCGGCGGATGATTTTTCAACGAACACACACATGAACGACGACAAATTACTTATCGCGGGCAAGAAATACGCCTCCCGCCTGATTATCGGCACCGGCAAATACAAGAATTTCGCTGAAACCAAAGCCGCCGTGGACGCCGGTGGCGCGGAAATCGTCACGCTCGCCATTCGCCGCGTCAATATCGGACAAAATCCCGGCGAACCCAGCTTGCTCGACTTCCTGCCGCCATCGCAATACACGCTGCTGCCCAACACCGCCGGTTGCTACACCGCCGAAGACGCGGTGCGAACGCTGCGCCTTGCCCGCGAACTCCTCGACGGACACAGCCTCGTCAAACTGGAAGTGCTGGGCGATGCTGAATCGCTCTACCCCAACGTAACGGAAACGCTCGCCGCCGCCAAAACGCTGGTCGCAGAAGGATTTCAGGTGATGGTGTACACCTCGGACGACCCCATCATCGCCAAGCAACTGGAAGACATCGGCTGCGCCGCCATCATGCCGCTGGCCTCGCTGATCGGCTCCGGCATGGGCATACTCAATCCGTGGAATTTGCAGCTCATCATGGAGCGCGTGCAAGTGCCGGTGCTGGTCGATGCCGGCGTCGGCACCGCCTCGGACGCCGCCATCGCAATGGAACTCGG
>JAITMU010000112.1 GCA_031277195.1 Gallionellaceae bacterium
GGATTTGTTCGTGGAATTTCCAAACGGTTCGCGCATAAAAATATACGGCGCGGACAATCCTGACGCGCTGCGTGGACAGTATCTCGACGGCGTGATTCTGGATGAATTTGCGGACATGCGCCCTGATGTGTGGGACGAAATATGCTTACCCATGCTCTCCGACTTCGCGGGGTGGGCTATCTTCATTGGCACGCCAAAAGGCGTCAACCGCTTCAGCGAGTTGTACGACCGCGCAACGGGTGCTGACTGGTTCCGCGCGCTGTTTGACGTGTACTCAACCGACGCGCTCGATCCTGACGAAATCGAAACCCAGAAAGCGAATCAATCTGACGCTGGCTTTCGTCAGGAATTTTTGTGTGACTTCACCGCCGCGAACGAAAACACGCTGATCCCGATCACGCTGGCGACCGAGGCGCGCGGTAAACATTTGCGCGCGGAGCAGTACGAATTCGCTGCGAAAATCATCGGCGTGGACGTGGCGCGGTACGGCGACGATCGCACGGTGATTTTCAAGCGTCAGGGCTTGGCCAGCTTTGAGCCGATTGTGTTGCGCGGCGCGGACAGCATGACAGTCGCGGCGCGCGTGGCGCACGAAGCGCAAGGGTGGAGCGCGGATGCGGTTTTCGTGGACGGCAGCGGAGGCTACGGCGCGGGGGTGATTGACCGACTGCGGCAGATCGGCATGAGTGTTATCGAGGTGCAATTCGGCGGCAAGCCGACAGACCCGCGCTTTGCAAACAAGCGGACGGAAATGTTCTGGTCGGTGAAGGAATGGCTCGAATCCGGCGGCGCGATACCGCCGACCGAGGGGCTTGTTCAAGAGCTTTCCGCGCCCCAGTACACACTCGACAACGCGAAAGGCTTGCTGGCATTGGAGCCGAAAGACGAAATTAAAAAGCGGGTGGGCGCGTCGCCCGATCTTGCTGACGCGCTCGCGCTGACGTTTGCGCATCCGGTTCTCCCAAAGGTCGGCGGCAGCCGACGCGATCAGTCCGCGCGCATCCAGCGCAAGGCCTACGATCCGGTCGCCCGCCGGTAGAGGGGTGCGTATCTCTCACCTGCACGCCTATTCTGGCGAGCATGGAAACTCCCGAAGTCCGAAAACTCTCATTCGCCGAACTGGCCGACGATCCGGCATTCGATGCGCTGGTTGCGAGCTACGCGGCGGAGGCGGGCAATCCCGAACTCCCACCACCCACGCCGGACATCCAGCTCTACCTCGCGATGGAGGCAGCGGGCAGGTTGCACGTGCTGGGCGCGTTCGTTCACGGCGAGCTGGTCGGCTTTTGCCTGCCGATGGTCTACCCGCTCCCGCATTACGCGGGCACGCGCATCTGTTCGTTCGAATCCATTTTCGTCAACCCTGACCACCGCGCGGCGGGTATCGGCTTGCTGTTGCGACACGCGGCGGAGGAGCTGGCGAGAGAGCAGGGCGCGGCGGGGATGTACGTGGTCGCGCCTTCGGGGAGCGCGTTTGCGCGGTCGCTGGCGGGTGAGGGATACCGCGAAACCAATCGGGCGTTTTTCAAAAAGCTATGAGTTTGCCCGCCCTCTCAACGGTTCATCTGCCTGCGATGAATGATGCGGCGATGGAGGCCGCGCGTCGGGTTGAGGCATGGGCGAGGGAGCAACCGGATCAGGTGTGGATGGCGACGCATCACGTTATCCACGGCGGCATGTACGCGCGCACGGTGCGCATTCCGGCGGGGGTCGCGATTGTCGGCGTGACCGTTAAGTGCACGACGCTACTGGTGTTTGCAGGGTGCGCGACGGTGTACATCGGCGACGACACGGTGGAGATCGAGGGCTATGGCGTCATTCCGGCGAGCGCAGGGCGCAAACAGGTGTTTGTGGCTCGTACGGATACGTTTCTGACGATGCTGTTCCCGACCGAGGCGCGGACGGTGGAGGAGGCGGAAAACGAATTTACGGACGCTGCCGACACACTCATGTCGCGCAACGGCGGGCATAACGAGATCGTGATTACAGGAGAGTGACATGTCAGGAGTGGTGACAGCGATAGGTGTAGGGGGCGCGGCACTCGCCGGAGGTGCGACGGCTTTGACGGCGATAGGTATCGGCGCGGCAGCGGGCTACGCGGGGTACCGCGCGGACAAGATGGCGCGCGACAGTGTGAAAGCGCAGATAGCAGGGCAGAAAGAGGCTACGGCGCAAGCAGAAAAGCAGGCGAATCAGGCCGCGCAACTACAAACCGAAGAAACCAACCGCGCGAACCGGCGCAATGCAGATGTGGCAGGTATTCTGTCCGGCATTCAGCAACAGGCGAAAGGCGGGCAGTCCGGTACGCTGCTCACCGGCGCGCAGGGCGTGGACAATTCCGCGCTGACGCTGGGCAAAACGACCTTGCTGGGCGGCTAAGTGAAGCGCGAACGCACGTTACGGGAGCAACTGGACGCACGCTGGGGGCAACTCAAGGCGGAGCGGTCTAGCTGGATTTCGCGCTGGCAGGAACTTTCCGAATTGTTCCTGCCGGGGGCGGGTCGCTTCTTCGTCGAGGACAGAAACCGCGGCGATGACCGGCACCGGCGCATCCTGGACAACACGGCGACGCGCTCACTGCGGATATTGTCGGCGGGGTTGATGTCCGGCGCGTCCAGTCCGGCGCGGCCTTGGTTCCGTTTGACCACTTCCAGCCCCGACCTTGACGAATCCGACGGCGTTAAACGCTGGCTTGCTGACGTAACACGGTTGATGCAGATGGTTTTCGCGCGGTCGAATGTATACCGCGCGCTGCATCAGATGTACAACGAGCTGGGCGTGTTCGGCGGCGCGTGCGCAGTGGTCGCGGAGGATTTCGATAGCGTCATTCACTTGCACGTTTTGACGGCGGGCGAGTATTGCATTGCGACAGACAGTCGCGGGCGACCGGATACGCTGTACCGTGAGTTTCAAATGCCCGTGGCGCAGATCGTGGAGGAATTTGGCCTTGAGAATTGCAGCCTCACGGTTAAAAATCTGTACGACAACGGCAATCTTGACCAGTGGATCACGGTGATGCACGTGGTTGAACCGCGTCGCAAGCGGGACATTACGAAGCGCGACGGTAAGAACATGCCGTACCGATCGATCTACTACGAATCCGGCACGAACTCGAAAGACGTGTTGCGCGAATCCGGCTATCGCAGGTTCAACGTGCTGGCGCCTCGCTGGGATGTAGTCGGCGGTGACATTTACGGCACGTCACCGGCGATGGAAGCCTTGGGCGACAACCTGCAACTGCAAGCCCAGCAAGAGGACAAGAGTCTAGCCATCAAATACCAGGTCACGCCGCCAATTATCTTGCCGCTGACGGCGAAAGACGCGGAGAAAGACCTGCTCCCAGGCGGCACGACCTACGCGGACATCCAAGGCGGCGGCAACGCGGCGCGGTCAGCGTGGGAAGTCAGAACCGACATCAACCACTTGCTGCTGGATATGCAGGACGTGCGCGAGCGCATCCGTTCCAGTTTCTTCGTGGACGTTTTCCTGATGTTCGCGGGGGGCGGAGATCACCAGATCACGGCGACCGAGGCGCAGATGCTGCGCGAGGAAAAGATGATGGTGATGGGGCCGGTCATGGAACGACTGGACAACGAACTGTACAAGCCGCTGATCGATATTACTTTCGAGATCATGCAGGCGGCGGGGATTCTTCCCCCACCTCCGCAGGAATTGCAAGGCCGCGATTTGAATGTGGAATTTGTGTCTGTACTCGCGCAGGCGCAACGCGCAATCGCAATGGGCGCGACCGATCAACACCTGGCCGCCGTTATCAATCTGGCGCAAGCCCGCCCCGACGTTCTGGACAAACTCGATCTCGACAAGTACGTGGACTTGAGCGCAGACCTGCGCGGGGTTGACCCCGAATTGACACTGCCTGCGGATGTGGTCGCGGCCATTCGTCAGCAACGGGCGGATCAACAGGCGGCGATGCAGAAGGCCGCGATGATCCAGCAGGGTGCTGACGCGGCGGCGAAGCTGGGCGGGATTGATACCAGCCGCCCCAACGCGGCGACGGACTTGATGCGCGGGTTGCAGGGATACACCTGATTTCGGGTAGGGGTGCGTATCTCTCGAATCGGGGTTTAAGGTGCGCGCATGGCTGACTTCGACCCGACGGACAACCGCGCGATAGGCGCGCGGCGCGATGAGCAGGAACGCATCGCGAAGCAGGCGAGAAGCGAAGCCCGACAGGATTTTCGGTGGTTGATGCGGCAGAAGCGGGGGCGGCGGATTTTACGCCGCTGGATCGCGGAGAGTGCGCCCCACCATCCGGTTTTTGCGGAAGGCAGGCGAGAGGTTGACGCCGCGAGAATCGACGGGATGCAGGATTTTGGAAGGCGCAGAACCTTGGAGGCGATAGCCCTCTGCCCTTCGGAGTATTTGTTGATGCTACAGGAGCAGAACGATGGCACTGGAAACACCGACGACTGAAACGCCTACTGATGGCGTGGAAACGTCCGTAACGACCGAACCGACAACCACGACTGAAGTGGTTGACCAAGGCGGTCAGGCAGAGCAGGGAAAGCAGGGCGAGGGTGAAG
>JAITMU010000155.1 GCA_031277195.1 Gallionellaceae bacterium
GCCGCTGCCGCCCAGCGTACCACGGCCAGCACCACCGGTCCCCAGGTGAAGCCGCGCCCGCGCGGATGATTTTCCCATTCGGGACGCCAGACAAAGGCCAGCAACGGCACCACGCACAACAGCGGATGCAGCCAGCGCGTTCTGAACTGTGACGCATCTGCCACAAAAATCATCAGCAGCAGGCTGATCAACACCAACGCCAGATAACGGACGAGGAGCGGTCGCGCCCAGTTTGCCGGAGCGCGTTGCGTGGAAATGGCGGACGATCTCCAGCCGCGACCAAACACCAGTGCGACGACGATGCCCCACAACAGCAGATTGCTGGCGATGCCTTTCAGCAGGCTGAACAGTCCCGCGCCGTAACCGGTTTCGGTCTGTCCATGCAATTTTTCCAGCGTGCCCTGACTGGCTTCGAGCCAGTGTTCGTGCAGCCACAGCGCATGCGGCAGCAGTAGCAGACCCGCGATCAGCGGCAGCCACCACCAGCCGCGAGAGAGCAGGGCAGAGCGAACCGCGGGCACGGATAACGCCGCCACCATCAGCGCGCCGGCGAACAGCGCAAAGCTGTATTTGGACATCATGCCCAAGCCCAGCGCGATACCCAGCCAGACAAATCCGATGGGGCGCGGGCGCTGAACCTGCCGCGCCAGCAGCCACAGTGTTGCGGCGACCAGACAGTTGAGCAGCACGGAATGCGTCAGGTCGCGCAGCGACTCCCATCCCATCTGCGGCATCCACATGAGGCTGGCTGCTGCCCACCAGGCGGGTTTCGGCGGCAGCGAAAGTTCACGCGCCGCCGCCCACATGAAGCCATAGGTCAACGCCAGCAGCGAAACTTTGAGTATCGTCAGAGACCACACCGACGGTCCGAACACCTGATTCATTCCCCATTGAATCCAGGTGTAGAGCGGCGGCTGCGTGCCGTAGCCCAGCGCCAGTTGTTGCGTCCAGACGATCTGCTGGGCTTCGTCCAGCTCCAGCGCCGGACTGCCCAGGGCGCGGGCGAGTATCTGCATGACCATCCAGATGAGCAGCCAGGTTAGCGGATGAGCGATGGGGGAGCGCGCGGAGAGAGGGGGCGAAGTCATGCGCGGATTATACTCACTGCGGTGTCACAATTTCCGCTCTCTACGCCGTCATTCCCGCGAAAGCGGGAATCCAAGGACGTTGGGTTTTTCGTTTATTTTCAGGAGACGACTGGCAAGAAATAAAAGTCCTTGGATTCCCGCTTTCGCGGGAATGACGGAAACCAGATGAATGTCAGGATGCAGTAGAATCCGCAATTATTTCGACAGGCCAGTCCATCATGCCCCTGACTTCTTCCGCGCCCGATGTTTCCATCGTCGTCCCCATCTTCAACGAAGTCGGCAACTTGCCTGCGCTGGTTGAGCGCATCGGGCAGGCGATGAATGGACAAGCGCTGACGTTTGAATTGCTGGCGGTGGACGACGGCTCCACCGATGGCAGCCGCGAGCAGTTGCGCAAACTCGCCGCGGATTACGCCTGGTTGCGTCCGGTATTTCTCGCCCGCAACTACGGCCAGTCTAGCGCGTTGCAAGCGGGCTTTGACCGCGTGCGCGGACGTTATGTGGTGACGCTGGACGCCGATCTGCAGAATGAACCCGGCGACATTCCCCTGCTGCTGGAACGGCTGGAGACCGACCCCGACGTGGATATGGTATCCGGCTGGCGCAAGGACAGGCAGGATGCGACGCTTTCGCGCAAAGTGCCTTCGCGTATCGCCAATCAGTTGATCTCGCGCGCCACCGATGTGCATTTGCACGACTATGGCTGCGCGCTCAAAGCCTATCGTCGTCACATCATCGACCGCATCCGTTTGTACGGCGAGCTGCATCGTTTCATTCCTTCGCTGGCGCGTGAAGCAGGCGCGCGCATTGTCGAAGTGCCGGTGTGTCACCATGCGCGCACGCATGGCGTGTCCAAGTACGGCATCGACCGCACTTTCCGCGTGGTTCTCGATTTAATCCTGATCGTGTTTTTCATGCGCTATCGCCAGCGTCCTTTGCATGCTTTCGGCGGACTGGGATTGTGGCTGATGACGCCTGGCGGTTTGATCCTGTCCTGGTTGCTGGTGGAAAAAATGCTGGGTCATGACATCGGCGGTCGTCCGCTGTTGCTGGCGGGCGTCATGCTGTTGCTGATGGGGATGCAACTCGTCGTCGCGGGTCTGGTGGGCGAATTGTTGATTCGCGTCTATTACGAAGCTGGCGGCGCGCCGCAATTCCACGCCGAGGAATATCAGTCGCCCAATCGCACGCCGTGAAGCAGACGCACAAAGCCCTGTTGCGCGGCCTGCTTGGACTGGCGCTGCTGGTCGCCGTCATTCTGCTGGCTGATCCGTCGCGCGTGCTGGCGCAGTTGCGTGACGCGCAACCCGGCTGGTTGCTGTTCGGTCTGCTGACAGCCATTGCGTCCAACATCGTTTCAGCTTTGCGTTGGCGCGCGCTGGCGCGCTGGCTTGGCGCGGAGGTCAGCGCGCGCGACGCCTGCCGCTGGTATTTCCAGGCTATCGGTTTGAATGTCCTGCTGCCCGGCGCAGTGCTGGGCGGCGATTTTTATCGCGCCGTGATGCTGCGTCGTGCCGGACAGGACATGCTGACGTCGGGCTGGTCAGTGTTGCTGGATCGGGTCAGCGGACTGTGGATGTTGTGTGCCATCGGCGCGATGGGTGTGGCATGGTGCGCGGATGCGCTGGCGGTTTGGCTGCATATGTCGCCGACGCTGTTGACCGCATTGGCGCTGATCGTTGGCGCGCTGTGGCTGGCGCTCCCCTGGATGTTGCCGCTGGTGCCGAACCGCGCTGCCTGGTTTGCGCCGCTGCGGGCGATGGCGAGCAAGCCGGATTTCCACCGACAACTTTTGTGGCAGGCGCTGGCGTCGGCGCTGGTGCAAGTGCTGTCTGCGGCTGCGTTGGCAGGCGGCGGACTGGCGCTGGGACTGGCCTTGTCTCCCGCCGTGTGGGCTTGGGCGATTGCGCCGGTGTTTTTGATGGCGGCGCTGCCGGTGAGCATCGGCGGCTGGGGAACGCGCGAAGCGGCGGCGGTACTGGCGTTAGCGCCGTTTGGCGTGGCCTCTGCCGCAGCGGTGGGCGCGGCGATGATTTATGGTTTGTATGGCTTGGCGCAGGGCGCGTTGGGGGCGTTGGCGTTTGGGATGCCGGGGAGGAGTGATCGCTGAAGCAGCCCCCGCTCGTCATTCCAGCGGAAGCTGGAATCCAGCAAAAACATACACTCCGCGCAGCGGACAAAACCTTGTTGTCCGGCTACGCCGGAGCATTTTTATAAACGCGCTGGATTCCAGCTTCCGCTGGAATGACGGAAGACACCCCCCCAAGGGACTCTTTGAAACATTAGATTTTTATTATACAATCAAAACTTTCAATTTATTGGAAAGGTACACATCATGACGACCTCCGTTCAAGACCTGGTTGCCGCTGCGCGAAGTCGCATCAAGGAAATATCACCTGCTGAGTTGCAGGCATGGGATAGGAACGAATTTGTATTGATTGATGTGCGCGAGCCGGGGGAGTACGCGACCGGCCATATTTCCGGTGCGGCCAACGTTCCGCGCGGTGTGCTTGAGTTTCGCATTGGCGCACATTTGGCTTCCGATGCGGAAAGGAAAAAGACTAATTCGGACTGTTCGGCTAATATTGTGATATATTGCCAAGGCGGTGGTCGCGCGGCCTTGGCTACTGAAAGTTTAATACAACTGGGTTATACAAATGTGCGCTCATTGGCCGGAGGAATTGACGCGTGGCGCGCAGCGCAACTTTCTGTTGAATAATTGGGGAGAACGACATGCTAATGATGACTACAGGTGACACAGCTCACCAACTGAATCCGGATGACATGCGCAGCCATGCGGGCAACGCCGCGCAACTGCTGAAGGCCTTGGGAAATGAGCAGCGCTTGATGATTTTGTGTCTGCTGGCAAAGGGCGAGCAATCGGTCGGCGTGCTCAACAGGCAACTCGACTTGAGCCAATCCGCCTTGTCGCAACACCTGGCAGTGTTGCGCGAAGAAAACATGGTCAACACGCGCCGCGAATCGCAAACCATTTTCTATTCGCTTGCGCCGGGACCGGCGTGTGAAGTGATGCAGACGCTGTACGGCATTTACTGCGCGCCTCGCTGAATTTGATCCCCTCGACCTCCGCGAAGAACGAAGGCGAGGGATGTCTTACTTCCCCCTCATAAACATCGCATCAAGCTCCGCCATCGTCACCTGAAACCAGGTCGGACGACCGTGGTTGCATTGGCCGGAGCGTTCGGTGCGTTCCATCTCACGCAGGATGCCATCCATCTCCGGCAGGGTCAGCGCATGATTCGCGCGCACGGCGGAGTGACACGCCAGTGTGGCGAGCAATTCATTGCGGCGTTCAGTCAAGGTGCGGCTCGCGCCGTATTCGCGCAACTCGTGCAACACATCGCGCGCCGCGGTCTCGGCGTGTGACTGCTTCAACATGGCCGGCATGGCGCGCACCGCCAGCATGGTGGGGGAGAGCGGCGCGAGATCAAAACCGAGTTGTTGCAAGGCGTGCTGTTCTTCTTCAACAGTGGCGACATCCAACGTGTCCGCAGGGAAACTCACCGGAATCAGCAAAGGTTGCACCGGCATGTTCTGCTGATCGAAAGCGACCTTGAGTTTTTCATACACGATGCGCTCATGCGCCGCGTGCATGTCCACCACGATCAACCCGTTCTCGTTTTGCGCCAGGATGTAAACACCGGAGAGTTGCGCGAGCGCATGACCGAGGAAACCGGATTCCATCGGTGTCTCTGCGCTCTCATCAATTCCCTCTCCCGCGAGCGGGAGAGGGTTAGGGAGAGGGTGGGGGTTAGAGAAAGATTTTCCACCCGACCCTTCAGTCTGCGCTTCCCACAAGCGATAAGCCGCTTGTTGTTGCGAAACGCCCAACGGGATATTTTGCTGATGCCCCCACCCTAGCCCTCCCCCGCTTGCGGGGGAGGGAATAGAGGAGGCGGGGGAGGAGGGCGAATTGAAGTTTTCACGCCCCGCCACCGGCGCGCTCAACGCATCTTGCAAGGTGTGAAACACGAACTGATGCATCGCCTGACTCTCGCGAAAGCGCACTTCGCTTTTCGCTGGATGCACGTTCACATCCACATTCTCCGGCGGCACGTCGAGGAACAGCGCGAAAGCCGGATGGCGCTGATGATGCAGGATGTCCTGGTACGCCTGACGCACCGCGTGCGCCAGCATCTTGTCGCGCACGAAGCGGCCATTGACGTAGAAAAATTGCGAATCGCGCGAAGCGCGCGAATAGGCGGGCAGGGACGCCATGCCGTGCAGCCGCATGTTCGCCGCGCTGCGCTCGACCATCACCGCGCCTTGAGAAAAATCCTCGCCCAACAGCGCAGCAATGCGTTTCGGCAAGGGTTGCACAGGCAACTGCCAGACCGTGCGGCCATTGTGTTGCAGTGTGAAAGTCACATCAGGACGCGACAGCGCGATGCGCTTGAACGTTTCTTCGCACCAGGCGAATTCCGTGTGTTCGGATTTCAGGAATTTTCGCCGCGCGGGCGTGTTGAAATACAACTCGCGCATTTCCACGCTGGTGCCGTGTGCGTGCGCGGCAGGTACGGCGTCGCCTTGCGCGCCGTCCGCCGTTTCGATTCTCCATGCGTGATCAGCGTCGGCGTGTCGGCTGGTCAGCGCGACTTGCGCCACCGCCGCCATGCTCGCCAGCGCCTCACCGCGAAACCCCATGCTGGCGACGCGCTGCAAATCATCCAGCGATGCGATCTTGCTGGTGGCGTGACGCATCAGCGCCCGCGGCAATTCGTCCGCCGCAATCCCGCAACCGTTGTCGCGCACGCGCAGCAGCTTGACGCCGCCGCCTTCCAGTTGAACATCAATCTCTGTCGCGCCCGCATCAAGGCTGTTTTCCAGCAATTCCTTGAGCGCGGAAGCAGGGCGGTCAATGACTTCGCCAGCGGCGATCTGGTTGATGAGGAGGTCGGGGAGGAGGTGGATGGCGGGCATGGTGGGGGAGATTATAACGGTTGTGCCTGGGCTTGCTGTTGTTGCCCATCATCCTAACCCGACCCCTCGCTTCGCTCTCCCCATAAATGGGGAGAGCGAAATTTACGTCCCCTCTCCCCGCTTGCGGGGAGAGGGTTAGGGTGAGGGGAAGGACATTGCGACCATCCGCGCCACCACGCGCATATCGCGGGGCGTGTGGAACGGTTCTAATGCACCCTCGATAAACAATCCCGCATTCACACGAAAACGTGTATTGCGTTATTTCATCACATCGCTGATGTCGTTTTCCCGCCAATCGGGCGGCATGGCGGATTGATCGCAATGGCGGGCGCTGCGCGTCCAGCCGCGCTCGCTTGTTGATGTGAAAGCCGTGTCGCCGCGTAGCGTGTAGGTGACGACATCGTTCTCAGGCGGCGCTTGATCCTGAAAATCGGCGCAGGCTTCAATCACGCGATAACTGTTTGCGCCGGTCTGTTCAATGCGCTTGAACTCGCAAAAATCGCGCGCACCACCCAGGCCGTCGCGTCGCAGCAACATCGTCGTGGCGTTGGAGGCTTGATCGCAGGGCGTATCGCTGGCGACGTAGTAGCCGCGTTTGAGCGGCAGCGCATCCGCAGAAACGCTTTGCTGGCAGGCGCTCAAACCTGCCAGCAGCAGGGCTGCATTTACGATTGCTTTGCGCGTTGCGTTCATGTGGCTACAGCTTGGGGGCGGCTCCTTTGGAGAGGCGTTCCTTGACGGCATTTTCCTGCTGTTGCTGTACCCATGCGTTCGCTTTTTCCTGCGTTGTCGCCCACAAACCATAGTCGGCCATCTTCATCATGAGACTGAAAACAGGTTCACCCGACATCTGTGCATATACGGCCACACCGCACTGCGACAAATCCTTGGGCACCCATGCGCCCCTGGGTTTCCCATTTCTGTCGAGTAATGAAGACAGAATATCCCCGCTGCCGTCGCCAATGCTCGTGGCTTTGGGGTTCGTGCGCCAGCACATCGGTTTGCCTGCTTCTCCCCAAGCCATATTATCCTTGCTGGTCACGGTTGGCGCGCCGTACTTCTGATTCAGTTGCGCTATCAGTTGCTCTCGAGTTGGCGGCGCTTTCAGAGCCACTGTCCGCATCAGTCCTACAACGCGCGAAGCGCTGGGCAACGGGGAAAAATAAAGTCTGAAGTCCTCACGACCTTGCGCGTCATCATAACGCACCCAAACTTCATGCAGGAATTCCGCCGTGTAGTGTGTCTGCACACCATCGCGGAAGTCGTATCTCATGTTGCGTTTCTGAACCTGCATACCAGGCCGATGCGCTTTCAGCGCGGCCATGGCTTCAGCTTCAGTCATGCCGGGACGTATGCCTACAACATCGAATGCGGATTGCGCGGCGGCGGGAACGCTGGCCATTGCCAATGCAAAGGCGAAGCACCCTGTATGAAAACGACGAATTGACATCATGTGAATATCTCCATTGGGTTAAGGACGGGAAGAAACGCGGGCGCGACAAAATTGACCGGATCGTTGCGATCCAGTCAATGAATGCTCTTGTTGCAGGAAATAACCCCGATGAGGGGCAGGGGAGGTTAGCCTATGCGCGCTAGTGAGGCTGCGAGGCTGCGAGGCTGCGAGGCTGCGAGGCTGCGAGGCTGCGAGGCTGCGAGGCTGCGAGGCTGCGAGGCTGCGAGGCTGCGAGGCTGCGAGTATTAAATGCATCTAAACAGAGAAAAGAGAAAAAATCGAATCAGA
>JAITMU010000129.1 GCA_031277195.1 Gallionellaceae bacterium
GCTCAACGACAATGCGGCCAACAAAACAATGGTAATGCGCTTCATAAGACCCTCCTCAGCACGTTAAAAACAATCACTCAAGTTGAGTTCCACCGGCGGCGCGGCTAAAGTTACGTTTGTTCCCATCTTCGCCCCACCCTAACCGACGTAATCTTACCGCAAAATGCCCATCGACCACCGCCTGCAAACCGCCCTGTGGCTTGGCTTGACCTTCGCTGGCTTCTGGCTGCTCGCGCAACTCAGCCCCATCCTCACACCCTTTCTGCTGGCGGGCATCCTCGCTTACGTTTGCGCGCCGCTGGTGGATCGCCTGCAAAACCTGAAGCTGCCGCGCATCCTGGCCGTCGCCCTCGTCATGCTGGCGCTGATCTGCGCCGCAGCCGGTGTGATACTCATCATCATTCCGCTGTTCACCCGCGAAATCGGCACGCTGATCGCGCGCTTTCCCGATGCCGCCAGCCAGATCAACGCCCATTGGGCGCCCTGGCTGCGCGAGACCTTCGACATTGATTTCAGCCTCGATCCCGCGTCGCTGAAAACCATTGCCACGGAAAACATGGACAGCCTGCAAACGCTTGCCCAAAAAGTGTTCCAGTCGCTGAAAATCGGCGGCGTGGCGCTGTTTGGTCTGCTGGCCAATCTGATGCTGACGCCGGTGGTGATGTTTTATCTGCTGCTCGATTGGCCGAGGCTGCTTGAGCGCATCGACCACGCCATCCCGCGCGCCTGGCATGAAAAAACCGTCGCGATGGCGCGCGAGATCGACGGCGTGCTGTCGCAATTCCTGCGCGGTCAGTTGCTGGTGATGACGATACTGGCGGTCTATTACAGCATTGCGCTGTCGATTGTCGGCCTGCCGTCGGCATTCGCCATCGGCTTGCTCACCGGCCTGCTGATCTTCATTCCGTATCTGGGATTTGCCACCGGCTTCCTGCTTGCCTTGACGGTGGCGGCGTTGCAATTCGCCGGACTGGGGCCCGTCATCGCCGTGCTGGCGGTGTACGGCATCGGGCAGGCGGTGGAGAGTTTTCTGCTCACGCCCTATCTGGTCGGCGAACGCATCGGCCTGCATCCGCTGGCCGTGCTGTTTGCCTTGATGGCGTTCGGGCAGTTGTTCGGCTTCTTCGGCGTGCTGCTCGCGCTGCCCGTTTCGGCGGCGCTGCTGGTGGGATTGCGTGAGCTGCAAAAACTTTATCTGAGCAGCCGGTTTTATCAGGATTAACCAACAAAATCCCCTCTCTCCATTTATGGGGAGAGGGAGTTTGTGTTACTCAGCCGCCGCTTCGCCGCCGTCAGGATCGCTTTCTTCGTTCATCACGGGCGCGTCCGGCTGACCGGCATCGCGCATCCCGCTCTTGAACATTTCCAGCATCTCCGAGTGATCCTTGCCATTGACGACCAGCGTGTCACCGTTGTACTGCCATTCGCTGATCAGCATCTCGCCTTCCGCGCGGACAAACTCCTGCGCGTCCGGGCTGCTTCCCCACATCTCGTCAAACTCTGCCGTCGCCATTTCCCGCGCATTGGCGAGATCCATGCCGTCGGACAGACTGACGGCGCGCGCAACCAGGTCGATGATCATGGGCTTGGACACTTCCAGTTTCAGCGATGCCGTTTTGATCAGCGTGGGCAAATCCTCCGGCTTGACCGACGACCACATGGAAACGGGGCTGTTCGTGGTCAGCGCGACGACGATTTTGCTCGCGCCCTGATCGGTTTGCCAGGAGATCGTTTCGTTTGCCGACTGCGCGTCGCCCGCCGCTGAAATCTGGCCGCTGCCGAAATTCTGACCGCCGATTGTCAACGGCAGCAATTTCAAATCAAACGTCCCTGTGTAATCGACATCGGAGCGGTAATCGAGATCGAATTTCGCCTGCGTGCCGCCAAACGTGATCATGTTCTGCGAGATGGGCCGCATGTCGAAATTGACGGGCGGCGTGCTGCCTTCGCCGGTGCAATGACGGCTGTAGCTGCAACCGAAGTCCAGCGTCAGCAAGGGCTTGCCCGCCAGCACCGCATCCATTGCCATCTTGAACGTGCCGACACCCTGCAAGGTGCCGTGCGACTGGAAGCGTCGGGGAAGAATCATGCCCTGCTGCAATGCGCCCAGCGGGAAAGGGCCATGCCAGATCGTCGCGTCGTATTCGGCGATTGGCAGCGCCGTAACCGGCTGCCCTTCCTCCACCAGCCCGAACGATTCCGCCATTTGCATCTGGATGACAAAACGCGCGTGACTGGAAAAGATGCCGCGCTCATAGCTGGTCTGCTTGATCTCCAGCTTGCTGCCCTCCGGCATCTGCGCCTCAGTCAGCGCCTCCGCCCAGACCGCGTTGATGCGCGTGACGAGATCGGCGGTTTTGGTTTCCAGGCGCGTGCCGTTGTACCAGGCCGCAGCCGCCCAGGCGGCGACCAGCGCGAAGATGATTGCAAATGCGATTCCGATTTTTTTCATGATGGTTTCAGTGCGTGCTTTTCGGGTTTCAAACGAGTGAGCATCATACCGGATTTCTGCGTTGTCAAATCGCTCCATCAGTTGCGATCAATGGGCAACAACCCTGCTCCAGTCCCGTGATTCATCGGGAAATTCCGGCGCGTTTTTGTTACAATTCGGGGTCAATTTCACCCATTCCTCATGAATCCGCTCAACATCATCATCCTCGCCGCCGGTAAAGGCACGCGCATGTGTTCGGATCGTCCGAAAGTGTTACATGCGCTGGCCGGACGCCCGTTGTTGCAACATGTCCTCGATACGGCGGCAACGCTCGCGCCACAAAAAATCTGCGTCGTCTATGGTCATGGCGGCGACGCCGTGCCGCAGGCGATGGCGCAATTTGACGCCGCGTTTGCGTTGCAGGAGCCGCAACTCGGCACCGGCCATGCCGTGCAGCAAGCCTTGCCGCAACTGGCTGACGACGGCCTCGCGCTGGTGCTGTATGGCGACGTGCCGCTGACCCAGCCCGCCACGCTGCGCCGTTTGCTCGACCATTCCGACGCGCTGACCTTGCTCACGGTCAATCTCGACAACCCCGCCGGCTATGGTCGCATCGTGCGCGACGCCAACGGGCGCATCACCCGCATCGTTGAAGAAAAAGACGCCACGCCGGATGAGCGCGCCATTCGTGAAGTGAACACCGGCATTCTCGCCGCGCCCACTCACCTGCTGCGCGGCTGGTTGCAACAACTGCGCAACGACAACGCGCAGGGCGAGTATTACCTGACCGACATCGTTGCAATGGCCGTAGCGCAGGGCGTGGAAGTGCGCGCCGTGCATCCGGCGCATGAATGGGAAGTGCAGGGCGTGAACAGCCGCGTGCAAATGGCGGAACTGGAACGCGCCTGGCAAGGCGAACTGGCGCATCGCTTGATGACGCAAGGCGTCGCGCTGATCGATCCGGCGCGTATCGACATACGCGGCACGCTGACCTGCGGGCGCGATGTCGAGATCGACGTCGGCTGCATTTTTGAGGGCGACGTGACGCTGGGCGACAACGTGAAGATCGGCGCGTACAGCATCGTGCGCGACAGCCGCATCGCCGCCGCCACCCGCATCGAACCTTACAGCCACATCGAACAAGCCGACATCGGCGCGAACTGCCGCATCGGCCCCTACGCGCGCCTGCGTCCGGGCACGGCGCTGGGCGACGAAGTGCATGTCGGCAACTTTGTCGAAGTGAAAAACAGCAACATCGCCGCGCACAGCAAGGCCAATCATTTGAGCTACATCGGCGACGCCGACATCGGCAGCCGCGTCAACATCGGCGCAGGCACGATTACCTGCAATTACGACGGCGCGAACAAGCATCGCACCGTGATTGAGGATGATGTTTTCGTCGGTTCGGATACGCAAATCGTCGCGCCCGTGACAATCAAGAAAGGCGCGACGATAGGCGCAGGCTCCACCATCACGCGCGACACGCCGGAAGATGCGCTGACGCTATCGCGTTCCAAACAGATGAGCATTCCTGGGTGGGTTAGGCCGGTGAAGGGAAAGAAGAAGGATTAAGAGATTTTGGGGGACACCCATCCCCATTGACACCACAAAGGAAAAACGAAATGTGTGGCATCGTAGGCGCGGTTGCGCGTCGCAATATTGTTCCGATTCTGTTGCAAGGTCTGCAACGGCTTGAATACCGCGGTTACGACTCGGCGGGCATCGCCATCGTTGCGAACGGTCATCTGGAACGCATCCGCAGCACCGGTCGCGTGGCGGAACTGACAGAAAAAAGCGCCGCTGCCGACGCGCATCTCGGCATCGCGCACACGCGCTGGGCGACGCATGGCGTGCCGAGCGAGCGCAACGCGCATCCGCATACCAGCAACGATCTCGTCGCCGTGGTACACAACGGCATCATCGAAAATTACGAAGCCCTGCGCGCGCGACTCAGCGCCGAGGGTTACACATTTGAATCCGACACCGACACCGAAGTCATCGCGCATCTGATTCACAGCCACTACGCGCGCGGCAACAGTCTGCTCGCCGCCACGCAAGCTGCGCTGAATGATCTGGTCGGCGCGTATGCCATCGGCGTCATCGCGGCGGACAATCCCGACCAAATGATCGGCGCGCGCAAGGGCAGCCCGCTGTTGCTCGGTGTCGGTCAGGGCGAACACTTCCTCGGCTCGGATGTTTCCGCGCTGCTGCAAGTCACGCGCGACATGGTGTATCTGGAAGAAGGCGATGTGGTCGAAGTGAATCTCGACAGCTATCGCATTTTTGATGTGAGCGGAAAATCCGTCACGCGCCCCGTGCAACAAAGCGAGCTGGACAACGACAGCGTGGAGCTGGGCGAATATCGCCACTACATGCAGAAAGAAATCCACGAGCAGCCGCAAGCGCTGGCGAACACGCTGGAATCGGTGTGCAACAGTTCATCGCTGGTGCCGGGAATTTTTGGCGCGCAAGCGGCGGAGACTTTCGCCGACATAGACCGCATCCTGATTCTCGCCTGCGGCACCAGCAATCATGCCGGACAAGTCGCGCGGTACTGGCTGGAAGAAATCGCAGGCATTCCGTGCAGCGTGGAAATCGCCAGCGAATATCGTTATCGCGTCAGCGTGGCCAATCCGAAAACACTGATCGTCACTATTTCGCAATCCGGCGAAACCGCCGACACGCTATCTGCACTGAACCACGCCAAGGCGCTTGGGCATGTGCATACGCTGTCCGTGTGCAACGTGCCGGAAAGCGCGCTGGTGCGGCTGTCCAAATTGCGTTTGCTCACACGCGCGGGGCCGGAAATCGGCGTCGCTTCGACCAAGGCGTTCACCACGCAACTCGCCGCGCTGTTTTTGCTGACGCTGATCCTCGCCAAGCAACGCGGGCGACTCGATCACGCCACCGAGCAAAAACATCTGCATGCGCTGCGCCATCTGCCCGCCGCCGTGCAAGCCGTGCTGGCGCTGGAACCGCAAATCGCCAAGCTGGCGGAACGCTTCACCAACAAACATCACGCGCTGTTCCTCGGTCGCGGTTTGCATTATCCGATTGCGCTGGAAGGCGCGTTAAAGCTCAAGGAAATTTCCTACATCCACGCCGAAGCCTATCCCGCCGGAGAACTGAAGCACGGCCCGCTGGCGCTGGTGGATAGCGAGATGCCGGTGATCGCCGTCGCGCCAAACGACGCGCTGCTGGAAAAACTGAAATCCAATTTGCAGGAAGTGCGCGCGCGCGGCGGTGAGTTGTACGATTTCGCCGACGCGGATACGCATATCAAATCGGGCGACGGCTTCCATCTGCTGCAAATGCCGGAACACGCGAATCACCTCAGCCCCATCCTGCACACCATTCCGCTGCAACTGCTGGCGTATCACGTCGCCTTGCAGAAGGGGACGGATGTGGACAAGCCGAGGAATCTGGCGAAGTCGGTGACGGTGGAATAAAAACACCGATATAATGCGCCCGCTTTAGGTGCCGGACTTCAACGTCCGGTTAAACGGGAAACAGGTGCAATGCCTGTGCTGCCCCCGCAACGGTAAGCGAGTGCGGATTCATCAATCAAGCCACTGTGAATTGTCATGGGAAGGCGATGGATCAAGTCTCGCAAGCCCGGATACCGGCCTGAGGCGGAGCGGAAAATGCGCGGGCGGCGTGTGGACGGCGGAGATTCGTAGGGCGGGGCTTGCCCCGCGCGGTAAAAACTGCGAAGCCTGCTCTGCGCGGGATAAATTCTCTCCGCGCGGGGCAAGCCCCGCCCTACACTTGTCCTTCGCATTTTCCAGTGATTGAACGTTCCAACGGGGCACCTTGGAACTCATCTGGGAAACCCAATAATGAAACAGCAGCAGAAACTTCTCGCCGCCCTTTTGTGCGCGGCATTTCCTTTAACGTGCGCGGCGGATGAAATCACCCTCGACGAAATCGTGGTGACGACCTCGCGTTTTGACAGCGCGGCAGACGATGCGCCGGTCAACGTCACGGTGATTACAGCGGACGACATTCGCAACAGCACAGCGCGCACCCTGCCCGACGTGCTTGCGCAATACGCCGGCATTCAAGTGAGCAGCAGCGACGGCACGCCCAACAAAATGGTGGATTTGCGCGGCTTCGGCATGACCGGCAACCAGAACGCGCGGGTGTTGCTGGATGGCCAGTTGCTCAACGACATTGATCTGAGTTCGATACGCTGGTCGTCGATTCCGATGGATTCGATCGAGCGCATTGAAATCATGAACGGCAGCGGCGCGGTGCTGTATGGCAGCGGCGCGTCGGGCGGCACCATCAACATCATCACGAAAAAAACCGGCAAGAAAGTTGAAGCCTCGATTCGCGCCGGTTTGGGCAGCTACAACGGACACAAACTGGACGGCGCTTTCGGTGCGCGCGGCGACCGCGCCAGTCTGCATCTTTCGGCCAGCACGGAGAAAACCGACAACTACCGCGACAACAATGACTATGAGCAAAACAGTCTGGAGGGCGACGCGCGCGTTGATGCGGGGCGAGGCGATGTCATCCTGAAGTTTGGCGTGGACAGGCAAAAGTTACGGTTGCCGGGCATACGAACAGTGGATGCGATCAGCGGTCGTGATGATCTCAGGGACGACCCGCGCGGCGCTTCGACACCGCGCGATTACGCCAATCTGCAAGGCGGTCACATCAGTCTCGGCACGCAGCAGCGATTGGGCGTCAGCGAGTTTGCCGCTGAATTGAATTACCGCGAGAACAAGCAGCAAGCCTATTACGACGATGGCGACGACACCCTGCCTTTCGACAACTATCTCGATACGAAGCTGACGTTGCTTTCGTTCACGCCGCGCTTCAAGACAACGTATGCGCTCGGCGGCATGGCAAACGACTTGGTGGTTGGCGTCGATCTGGCGAATTGGCGTTACGAC
>JAITMU010000168.1 GCA_031277195.1 Gallionellaceae bacterium
ACCGCACAGTCGGCGGCATGACGGCGCGCGACCAGATGGTCGGCCCCTGGCAAACGCCGGTGGCCGATGTCGCGGTGACGCTGCTGGGCTTCAACACCTATCGCGGCGAGGCGTTTGCCGTCGGCGAGCGCACGCCGCTGGCGGTGATAGCCGCGCCTGCGTCGGGACGCATGGCGATTGGCGTAGCGCTTACCAACATTGCCGCCGCGCGCATCGAAAAAATCGGCGACGTGAAACTCTCCGCCAACTGGATGGCGGCGGCGGGTCATCACGGTGAGGATGCCGCGCTGTTCGACACCGTGCGCGCGGTCGGCATGGAACTGTGCCCGCAACTCGGCATCAGCATTCCGGTCGGCAAGGATTCGATGAGCATGAAAACCGCGTGGGCGGAAGGCAATGCGCGCAAGGAAGTTATCGCGCCGCTGTCGTTGATCGTGACTGCGTTTGCGCCGTGCGCAGATGCGCGCAAGACGCTGACGCCGCAACTCGTCGCTGATCTCGATACCGCCATCGTGTTGTTCGATCTGGGCGGCGGCAAAAATCGTCTGGGCGGTTCGGCGTTGGCGCAGGTGTATGGGCAGACCGGCGACGCCGCGCCCGATCTCGACGACGCGCGGCAGATGAAAGCGTTTTTCGATCTGATCCAGCGCTTCAACGCAGAAGGAAAATTGCTGGCGTATCACGACCGTTCCGATGGCGGCTTGTTCGCCGCGCTGGCGGAAATGGCGTTCGCTTCGCACATCGGTCTCGACATCGTGCTGGATGAATTGCGCGGCGATGATCTCGCTGTGCTGTTCAACGAAGAACTCGGCGCAGTGGCGCAAGTGCGCCGTGACGATCTCGCCGATATTTTTGTGCTGTGTGAAGAAGCGGGGCTGTCTGCGGTGCATGAAGTGGCGGCGCTGAACACGCGCGGCGAAATCGCCATCCGCCGTGGCAGCCGCGAATTGTTTCGCGAGAGCGCGGTGACGCTGCAACGCATCTGGTCGGAGACGACGTATCACATGCAATCGTTGCGCGACAATCCGGCGTGCGCGCGGCAGGAATACGACCGCATACTCGACGCGAACGATCCGGGGCTGCATGTGCATTTGACGTATGACATCGAAACCAATCCCTCTCCCTCTGGGAGAGGGCAGGGTGAGGGAACACACGTTGATGATGTAGCCAACGCATTCCCTCACCCTCAATCCCTCTCCCGGAGGGAGAGGGAAGTAAAACCTCGCATCGCCATCCTGCGCGAACAGGGCGTCAACGGCCATGTCGAAATGGCTGCCGCGTTTGACCGCGCGGGTTTCGCCGCGGTGGACGTGCACATGAGCGACGTGATCGCGGGGCGCGTGAAATTGGCGGACTTCAAAGGCATCGCTGCCTGCGGCGGATTTTCCTACGGCGACGTGCTGGGCGCGGGCGAGGGCTGGGCGAAATCCATTTTGTTCAACCCCCGCGCACGCGACGAATTTGAAGCGTTCTTCAATCGCGCTGACACGTTTGCGCTGGGCGTGTGCAACGGCTGCCAGATGATGAGCAATTTGCACGAGATCATTCCGGGCGCGGAACACTGGGCGCATTTTTCGCGCAACTTGTCGGAACAATTCGAGGCGCGCTTCGTAATGGTGGAAGTGCAGGACAGCCCGTCGATTTTCTTCGAGGGCATGGCAGGCAGCCGCATGCCGATTGTCGTCGCGCATGGCGAGGGCTACGCGGACTTTGGCGACAAAAGCAAATTACAATCGGCGCTGGTGACGTTGCGCTATGTGGACAACACCGGCAAGCCGACCGAAATTTATCCGCTGAATCCGAACGGCTCGCCGCAAGGCATCACCGGCCTGACCACACCGAATGGGCGTTTCAGCATCATGATGCCGCATCCTGAGCGCGTGTTCCGCGCGGTGCAGCATTCCTGGTATCCGCGTGAGTGGGGCGAGGAGGGCGCGTGGATGCGCATGTTTGCGAATGCGCGGAAATGGGTGGGGTAGCCCGAATTTTGACTGCCAAGCGATTGGTGGTTGCGTGCGCTGTGGTTTCTGTGGCTAAAATAGCTTCGAGGCCGAACTGATAATCAAATCTTTAACCGAAGGAGAAACATCATGATGTTGAGAAATATGCTGTCCATTTGCCTGCTTGCTGTCGCGGTCGCGGCGTGCTCGAAGGAATCGCCGAAGGCTGCCACACCTGAAGGCGGCGAAGCCCAGGCAGAAAAAGTCGCAGCGCCCAGCGGCAACAGAAAAACGGTCGCCGATGTCATCACCAAGCACGCCGAACTGAAAGATCAGGTCGTGGAATTGCGCGGCAAGGTGGTGAAATACAACCCCAGCATCATGGGCAAGAATTGGGTGCATCTGCAGGACGGCAGCGGCTCCGAGGCTGATGGCACGAACGACATTCTGATCACAACGCAGGACACTGCCACGGTGGACAGCGAAGTGACCGTCACCGGCACCGTTCATGTGGATCAGGATTTCGGCGCGGGTTACAGCTACGAAGTGCTGGTGGAAGACGCAACGATCACGCCGTAATCCAGGGAGCGTGTTCAGGATTGTTCGGCATCCCTCGGCATGATCGTCACTTTAGGTAAGTATTTGCAACTTTCTTTTAAGAAAAAAGGGTTGAGCGAGTGATGAAGGTTCATTTATATTCGACCTCCCATTAACAAGAAACGAGGAGATACTTACCATGACGATGAAAGCACTGTTGACTGCTTGCTTGCTGGCTATGGCATCGACTGCCTGGGCTGCTGACGAAGCTGCCGCTCCTGCTGCTGATGCAGCGCCTGCCGCTGAAGCCGCTGCGCCTGCTGCTGACACCGCTGCTGCTGAGGCTCCGGCTGCGGAAGGTGATGCAGCGCCTGCTGCTGATGCTGCGGCTGAGTAAGTTGGATTTACCCACGAAAAAGCCGGCGCAAGCCGGCTTTTTTGTTTTTGGTTTGCAGGGTGTGCCCTCGCCCCTCACCCTACCCAGCCCCTCGCTTCGCTCTCCCCATAAATGGGGAGAGGGAAATAAGGTATTCCCTCTCCCCGCTTGCGGGGAGAGGGCAGGGTGAGGGGAG
>JAITMU010000171.1 GCA_031277195.1 Gallionellaceae bacterium
TCGCCGTCCAGTCCTTCGATGGCAAACGTCTCGCTGCCATCCAGACCCAATGAGGCGGCATCGACGCCATCCTTGAATTGCAGCGGCAACACGCCCATGCCGACCAGGTTGCTGCGGTGGATGCGTTCGTAGGATTTTGCGATCACCGCTTTGACGCCGAGCAGTTGCGTGCCTTTTGCCGCCCAGTCGCGCGATGAGCCGGTGCCGTATTCTTCTCCGGCGAACACAATCGTCGGCGTGCCGTCGGCGATGTATTGCATTGCGGCGTCGTAGATCGGCATTTGCGCGCCGTCGCGCAAGGTGTAGCCGCCTTCGACGCGGCTGCCGTCGGGGTTGGGCGGCAGCATCAGATTTTTCACGCGCACGTTGGCGAACGTGCCGCGCATCATTACTTCGTGATTGCCGCGCCGCGCGCCGTAGCTGTTGAAATCCTTCATCGCGACGCCGTGCGCTTGCAGATATTGTCCCGCCGGCGTGGAAGGCTTGAAGCTGCCCGCCGGACTGATGTGATCGGTAGTCACCGAGTCGCCGAAAATCGCCAGCGCTTTCGCGCCTTCGATATTGCCGATTTTGGGCGCGGCGGCGTCGAAGAAGGGCGGGCGCGCGATGTAGGTGGAATCGTCCCACTGATATTGATCGCCGACCGGCGCGGGGATGGCGTTCCACAGCGGCAGATCGCGGGTCAAATCGGTGTAGAGCGAGCGATACACCGTCGGGTCGGCGGCGTATTTCATCATCGTGGCGACTTCATGGCTGTTCGGCCAGATGTCTTTCAGATACACCGGCTCGCCGTCCTTGCCCGTGCCGAGCGGTTCGCTGGAAAGATCAATGTTGGCGCGACCGGCGATGGCGAAGGCGACGACCAGCGGTGGCGACGCGAGGAAGTTGGCCTTGATGTTGGGATGAATGCGCGCCTCGAAATTGCGGTTGCCGGACAGCATGGCGGCGCAGATCAGATTGTTGTCGGTGATGGTCTTGTCGATGTCCTCGCGCAGCGGCCCCGCGTTACCGATGCAAGTGGTGCAGCCATACGCGGCGACAGAAAAACCGAGTTGCGCCAGCGGTTCCAGCAGACCGGCGTTGCGCAGATATTCCGTCACCACGCGCGAGCCGGGCGCGAGCGAAGTCTTGATGTGCGGCGCAACGCGCAAGCCTTTCGCCGCGGCTTTTTTCGCCAGTAACCCGGCAGCTAGCAGCACGCCGGGATTGGACGTGTTGGTGCAACTCGTGATCGCCGCTATCAGCACGTCGCCGTTGCCGATGGCGAGCCCCTCCATTCCCTCCCCTTCAAGGGGAGGGTTAGGGTGGGGATGGGTTTTAGCCCCACTACCCCCCGTGGCATAACGCTTATGCAAATTTTCCGCAGGCTGATTAAAGCCGTTCTCAGCAACAGGCTTGCTGAACAGCGCATCGAAAGTTTTTTTCATCTGCGCCATTGGCACGCGATCCTGCGGACGTTTCGGCCCGGCCAGCGACGGCTCGATGCTGGCGAGATCGAGTTCCACCACGCTGCTGTAATCAATGCTGCCCGCTTGCGGAATGCCGAACAGATTTTGCGCCTTGAAGTAAGCCTCGAAGGCGCTCACTTCGTCGTCGCTGCGTCCAGTGTTTTTCATGAACTGCACAGTCACGTCGTCCACCGGAAAGAAGCCCATGGTCGCGCCGTATTCCGGCGCCATGTTGGCGATGGTGGCGCGATCAGGCAGCGACAAACTGGCCGCACCTGCGCCAAAAAATTCGACGAACTTGCCGACGACTTTGTGGCGGCGCAGCAGTTCGGTAACGGTCAGCACCAAATCCGTGGCAGTCACGCCTTCCTTGAGCGCGCCCTTGAGATTGACGCCGACGACATCCGGCGTCAGGAAATACACCGGTTGACCCAACATGCCCGCTTCGGCCTCAATGCCGCCCACGCCCCAGCCAACCACGCCGATGCCGTTGATCATGGTGGTGTGGCTGTCGGTGCCGACCAGCGTGTCCGGGTAATACACGCCGTCTTTTTGCTGCACGCCGCGCGCCAGATATTCCAGATTGACCTGATGCACGATGCCGATGCCGGGCGGCACGACCTTGAACGTGTCGAACGCCTGCATCCCCCATTTCATGAAGCGATAGCGTTCCTTGTTGCGCTCGAATTCCAGTTCCATGTTGAGTTTCAGCGCATCGGGACGATTGTAGTACTCAATCTGCCCCGAATGATCGACGACGAGATCGACCGGCACCAGCGGCTCGACGATCTTGGGGTTTTTGCCTTGCGTGGCGGCGGCATCGCGCATGGCGGCGAGATCAGCCAGCAGCGGCACGCCGGTGAAATCCTGCAACACAATGCGCGCGACGACGAAAGGAATTTCCTCCGTGCGCGGCGCGTTCGGCTTCCAGTTCGCCAGCTCGCGCACATGCTGCTCGGTGATTTTCTTGCCGTCGAAATTACGCAGCACGGATTCCAGCACGATGCGGATGGAAACCGGCAGTCGCGAAATGTTTGCGAGGCCAGCCAGCTCCAGCGCTGGCAGGGAATAAATCGCGCCGCTGCGACCATCGGCAAGATTGAACGAACGGCGCGCGTTGAACGGGTCGGGCTGCATAAAAACTCCAGAGGATGCGTTTGGGGAAAAGCGGAATTATAAGGGGATAATGGCTCGTTCTGAACTCTTGGGAACACCCATCCCCACCCTAGCCTTCCCCTTGAAGGGGATGGGTTTAAACGCAACTCCAACACTCAATCATCATTCAATCGCGGCGCTACGCCTTCAGCCAAGTCCCCCGTATCCGGATCAACCCAGCCGAGAATGCCGATTTCATCTTCCGCTTCTGCCAGTGATTCGCCTTCTTCGTAATCGCTGTCGGCCTGATATTCCACGTCCTCCAGCGCAGCCAGCAGCGTGGCGAACGGACCGAACATTTTGCCGGTGTCAGGGTCCTGCCAATAAAAACCATCAGGACGTTCGATTAAAAGCGGATCACCGTTTTTTCCGGATGGCGTTGCAGTTTGTTTTGCCTTTTTCATCGTCAAGTCCTCCTGAGTGCCGCAAAGGTGGTCTTGTGGAAAGTATAGTTCCCGCACGTACGAAACGACAATCGTCAGCCTGTGATTTAATATTTCTTCCGCGTTGTGCGCTCTGATATAATTTCCGGCTTCGGGGCGTAGCGCAGCCTGGTAGCGTACATCCATGGGGTGCAGGTGGTCGGAGGTTCGAATCCTCTCGCCCCGACCAATTAAACAGTCACTTGCGATTGGTGGAGTGATTTCAAATCGACGGAGTATTGACGGATTCATCAATACTCCGTCTGTCAGTCAGGCAATTCCAGTACAACTTCAGATGTGGGACAGCAGAGGGGGCGACCCTACGCGGGCAGCGCGTCCCAACGCACCACCTTTACCGGACTCCAGTTCCCGCTGACGTTGGGGCGGAACCAGTACGCGCCTTTGGTTTTTGCCAGCCAGGCCAGTGCGGCGTCAAAACTGTCGAACGTTTTGACCGCACCTTTCTTGCCAACGTAATAGCGATTTGAGCGGGGCTTGGTCAATCCGGGGTGAAAGTACGAGCCGTCTGCGGCGAAGGGCACGAGCGCCGGAGTGGGTTTGCGCGTTTGCGGCGGGGGAAGGAACAGTTCATGCACGCTCACCTCGAGCGCCACGGAAAATACCTCGACCGCATTCAGCGAAGGATTCCCCTGGCCACGCTCGATCCGGCTCATGTAGCTGCGGGCAAACCCGCAGCGATCGGCGAAGGCTTCCTGCGACAGTCCGGCGAGTTGCCGCAGCGTCCTGACGCGTTCTCCAAAGCGTTTGTTCAAGGCATTTTCCACGCCCCGAATTGTCAAGTAGCTG
>JAITMU010000202.1 GCA_031277195.1 Gallionellaceae bacterium
GCAAGGTTGTCTTGCAGGCGATCATGCCGCAGCCGATGTCCACGCCAACAGCGGCGGGAATGATGGCGCGCAACGTCGGCACGACCGATCCCACCGTTGCGCCAATGCCCACATGCACATCCGGCATGGCGGCCACATGCTTGAACACGATGGGCAACCGGGCGGTATTCGACAACTGCTCCAACGCCTTCGGTTCGATGGGGACGCCATTCGTCCACCGCTTCAGCGGCACGCCGCCTTCGATTTGTTCTTCGATGTATTGAGCGTTCATTATTTTCCTTCCAAAAAAACAGTCGAGCCGGACGCATCCGCCCTGCCCGACCATTCAATATCAAGTTGCGGCTTCCATTGCCTGGATGTACTGCACCACGGATTCCGAAAAACCTGTAATGCGTGTCCAGTCGCCATAACCCACGCCGTTTTCATAAGCTGCGACGTTGAGCATGTAGCCGCGCGCCATGCCGGGGCCGCCCACAACATCGTGCGCTTGCTCGTCGGTTACGACGATGATGCGGTCAGCCTGCGGCACTTTGGCTTTGACGGATTCCAGCGCTGCCCCCAGATAGGTGCTGGCATGCGGCTGGGAACGCACGATGGCGTCAACCAGCGCCATGCCGCTGCGTGCCGGCACTTCAACGGCTCTTTCCGAGAAAGAAAAAACACGAACTTCCTCAGCGATGCCACGCACCAGCACCGCAAGCGCGCAGGCGGCATCCAGACGGGACAGGTCTGATTTCCCAGACAAGCGGCAATCCATCGAGCCAGACACGTCAACCAGCACCACCGTACGCCCTGTCAGCTTGGGCTGTTCGCACAAGGCCATTCGCATGGCTTCATCGATGGTCGATTCCCATGCCGGAACAGCGCGCGCCGCGGCGACAAACCGGAACGGCAGCGCCTTGGATCGTGCCGCACCCGCCAGCAACGCCTCGCGCACAAGCGTTTCGTCAACGCCTGCCTGATGCATGTTGCGCAGGTTACGCAGCAGCGCCAGATAACCCAGCTTGCGCTCCGCGATCAGGCGCTCGAACGTTGTCTTTTTGTCTGCGCCGGACGATAGCGCGGTTTCCCATGTGTCCGGAACCGGCAACGTGCCGTCAACCAACGCTTTCCACAATTGGGCTTGCGCCTCATCTTGCGGTTTGGCGTGGCACAAAAACAGCACATCGCGCAGCTTGATACTGTCGGCGCGGTCATACTTGGCCAACTGGTACGCGTCAAATTTGCGAAACGCCGCCGCCAGACCGAGCTTGGTCTGCTTGGATAACGCTTGACGACCATCCTTCCAGTAAATCGCCAGAAACTCGGTGAGTTCGTCGGCGCGCTGAATAACCGCATCAATCACATCAGCAATGCCTGCCAGCTTGACCGGATGACGCGCCAGTTCACGCACCAGCAACAAAGGCGCATGACGCAAACGCATGGTGCCACGCGCTTCGATTGCCAATGCCGCCAGATCCTGCGGCGCAACCTGGGCTGCCAGTGTCTTGATGCGCTCCGCAACGGATACGCCATCTTCATAAAAACTGTTTTCCCACAGCAGGCAGGAAAGCACCGTGCGGCGCAATTGATCCAGCGGACTGCGCGCCGGTACAGCGGGCGCACCTTCATGTGTGCGCGGGGATTGATTTGCCACATTGAGCCTCATGATGACCTCCTTGAAAAATAAATTGGGGGAACAAGCGAAAACCGATTTAAAAGTGATGCCACCAATGCAAACACATCGGAGATCACCCGCCAGGGTCGCAGTTTCCCTGGCTATCTTTTTGGAGCGAAGTAACGGTTTTCTACGCCACCCAAAAGGGGATGCGGGGAACAGACGAAACCGGAAATGCGGGGCTTCTCATTGAGCCGCATCAAACTGAGACCCGCTCAGCTTGATGACTGGATTCAAACCAGCAACCGCGAGTTTTCAACGATGTATCCGATTTCTACGCCACCGCAAAACGGGAAGGCGGGAACAAACGAAAACCGGTGTTTGCCTCCCCCAATCGGGAGGTACGAAGTCGAAGTAACGGTTTTCTGCGCCACGCCAAAACTTTTTGCCATGCATGCAAACATTGCCACGCTGCATTGGGGTAGCCACTCGGAATCGAACCGAGATGACTGGCATCACAAACCAGGGCCTTAACCGTTAGGCAATGGCCACCCCAATGAAGCGTGTAAAGATCATTGGAACCGCGGGATGGATTCGAACCATCATCTTCCAGTCCTTCAAACTGGCGCTCCCGTCTGAGCACCGCGGCATATACGATAAAACTTTTGCGCGAGCCATCCTCGCACTGCCCTTTTTACTCGCCGTCTTTTGCAAGACCCGCTTTCATTCCGGGACGCCGCCCATTTGGTGGAGGATCCATCAGGATCCCTGTGTTTAACGTGTCCACCCCGATCTCGTTTCGGATAACACGGTACTGCTGAAAAACTTCACTTCGGCTGTGCCCAACCGCGAGCATCCTTGCGGATGAGGTTTTCTCGCTGCACACGATCAGGCCATCACCGTGCACATCCCGCCTGCCAGGAAATTCCCGACCGACCTCAGGCGGAGTGGAAAGACACACCCGAAGTAAAGTTTTGCTACAACTTCGGCACTGCAACGGGCAAAACAAAAGGCCCGGTTCCTTCTGGAGACCGGGCCTCTGGAGTCAGAGATTGTGGGTGCTATGCGCCTATGTCGCGCACCCTCCCGGTCGTGAAAAATAATTGTCATGAGCAAATATGGATGTCGCACACCCTCGACCCAGTGACGGATTTCCAATGGCTACATGACTCTCGCTCGCAAATGGCCAATCGGTTCGCGGCAAGCGCGGTTTTCCATGTTCCATGCGCGAATCCCAGCCCGCCGCACATGCGAGCGCCGTCCCGCGCTGTAGCGCGTGCAAGGATCGGGGATTGGCCTGAGTGATCATGATGAAATAAGTAAAATTGTGTGAAAGCGGCGCTCTCAAAAATAACTGGGTTGCGAATGGGCGGCAATGTAAAGACTATTTACATTTGTGTCAACACCCCGGACAATGCGTAGTTGTAAAAACAACACACCCGTTTTTTGCCATGCCGTTGACCATCCCGAATATCACCCTGACACGCCGCCAAAACGCATTGGCGTTGTTTCAATCCTATGCCGAACACATGCTGACATCGGGCATATCTCCCAAGGGATTGGAACAATCTTTCGCGGCGATGATTCAGGTTTCGCCAAGCATGTGGAGCCAGATCAAATCGTCGCGCCCCATCGGAGACAAACTGGCGCGACAGATTGAAAAGCACTGCAAGATGCCGACTGGCTGGCTGGATGAACCCATCAACACGCCCACCGCCAATCCGTCCGACAACCTTCAGATTCTGCGCCGGATCGGCAGGACGCTGGTGGTGGCGATACCTGATACGTTCGCAAAGGAAAACAAACTGACCGATGGCGTGCTGGTTGATCTCACGCATTCAGGAACAAAACTGACCGTCACCGTGGTGGGCGACTAATTCCCCGCCACATCATCTGCAAACATCCGCCCGAATGGGCGCTTGAGGCCATTATCAATGTCGCATTCGATCGAAAAGAAACTGCAACATCGTGCAGCAAATACCGCTCACCGCAAATTGCGCGCATACAAAGAGCAGCGCTATCTCATTAAGCCTGAGGAAGAGCCGGATAACGACTGGGATATAAACTGGATTGATTACTGGTTGGGAGATTTCTACGACGAATGGGATGATTGGGGATATGAAGATCGGCTGGCTTACGAAAAGCGGAATTTCATTGGCAGCCTGGTGGACATCCTTGATGACCTTCCCAATTATCAAAACTTCACCGAACTATTACGCTGGAGACAACGACATCCCGCACAAATTTTTCTTGCTTCCGCCAGTGATGAGAAAACAAAAAATCCCAGAGAAGGGGTTGTCATTCAGTGGCTGGAGATGCTTCAAGAAAACGCCGCTAAGCCCGTCGAATTATTGCTGCTGAATGAAACCGAGCGTCGCGCCGAACGCGCATTACGCCATCGATTTTCCTGGACAACATCACCGGTACTCGCAAGCGATACCAGCATCGATGTTTTGTGGGAGCGCGCCTGGCTGACTGCTGTCTTGACTTACCCAGTGTGGATACGCCCTCTATCGACCTGGGCAGGAACGGAGCCGCTGAGTTTGTTAAAACATCTGCTGGTGGAATATGAGCCTCCCGCGCACTTGTGGGGCTGGTTATTCGATGACGGGCGTGTGCCTGAACACCTCACCAGCGCTGCCAGCCCGCTTCCATGGCTGGTATGCCAAGCCCAGGGAATCAGCCTGGCAAACATCAGCAAGAAAATGGGGTGGGGACTACCTTCTTCCGAGATACATGCCTGCCTGTCTCTTGGCAACGATGATCTGACGATGAAAACGGGCGATGAAGATGTGGAATCGCATTGGCGTCCGGAGTTTCGGCGCTACGACTTTTCCCTAATCAGGATTACGGCCGCCATCAAACAAATCAGGCCAGATATCCCCCTCGAAGGGCTGCATCAGTTTATCGGTTGGGCAGACCGGCGAGGCATCATGGTGCGCGATGATTTTTGCCTTCTCACGGCGAAATGGTTTGCCACTCACTTCGACCAGTTTCAAAACGAAAACGACATCCATTCCGTGTTGAATTGGGCGCTGCATTTATACGGCGAAGGACAAAACCATCGGAACCTCCCTTTCTCATGGAAAGGCCGCACCGCGCACAGTGCGCTGGCCGCCGCCCGCGAGTATGAACGCCTTATTGAGGCGCAACGCAATCGCTATTTGAATTTGTCATGGCCTGCCCATGGCTGGGATTGGACACCCGAAACCGAAGATGAAAATACCGGCTGGAAAATCGTCGAATTGCTCACTGCGAAAGCGCTGGGCGAAGAAGGCGCGGCACAAAATCATTGCGTCGGCGGTTATGCCCTCTGCTGCGTCGAAGGCCGCTCCGCAATCGTGCAGGTTTTGCATGACGACAAACGAATGGCAACCATTGAAGTCCACCCGCGCTCCAAGCAATTGATTCAAGTTCGCAGCAAATTCAATTCAAGACCCACGCCGGAAACCATCAGCATCGTAAAGCAGTGGGTTAAGACGTTTGGGTTGGTCTGGGATGGGGAACGGTACTAAATCCGGCGGGGTCTTCCATCACTACGTTGCAAAAAGCAATTAAGTTATTCTCGCCTGCCGAATGGTTCAAATACATGGTTGTTTACTGCCTTTAAGCGAAGCCCGGTGCAGAGGCGGGGGGTGCGACCCGACCCTCTACTACGCAGACCGACCCTATACGTTCTCGTGACGGTGTGGGAGCGGGCACTGGCATTGTCTCAAGAGCGGACAGCGCAGGCAATCCGGGATTATTCAGCTTCGCCGGTCAGCAACAAGCCGACACATCCCCAGTCACCAAAGTAGATGGACGACATCGCGCTATTTCTGCTGGCGCAACACGCAAGAGAACGGAACAAACAGCAGCGGAGCCATCCCGCCGTCTCAATAGCTTTCAGTCAGCATGTTTACGCAGGTAACTGGCGATCGCCCAATTCAATTTAGCCCAAAATCCGTCGTCGTCGTCCTTGATAGTATTGTCGACTTCCTGCGGGAATGGGGCGAAGTTATCAGCGGGGGGATGCATCAGCGGGGGGATGCAACGGGTGCGATTGCCGATGGGAAGATTTACATCTTCCGCGACGCTAACGTCGCTGTTGCTGACATTGTTGAAATTCTCTGGCATGGGCTTGTCCATTGAGGTAGCCCTCGACGCTTTCGTAAACAAAGGGTCACTTCAACTCACTGGCCGAGATAGTCGACACTGGCTGGGTGCGTTTAAGAAAGCGCGAAGGCTGGGGCGCAATGTACTTACTGAGCAGGATGTAGTCAATAAGTTTGGAGCTAAATTCAGCCGTACCCCAGCGACACGCCAAGACGTGTCCCGACATCTGAAACCTGGATGCAGAAATAGAGAAGAGCCCCTGGATGGCTTCATGCAGTCCGGCTCGAATTGCCGGAGGCGAACACCATCAAGGAGCTCGATTCGAGTGTAATTACCGACAAGCATGCTGTCAATCAATACCGCGCCGGTAACATCCGATTCAGCCGCCACAACGCCGAGAAACAAAACAAACAGAAGACGTGTTGGCGACGCCCATAAATGGGCGCCCCCTTCACACCAACCGGCTATGCGCCGGCAATCGCGCCGCCAGATACAACATCTGATCCGCCAGAATGTTCCGTCCGGTCAGGATGAAATGCTCGAAGCGGCACGGCTCATACGGCACATACAACAGCGGCATTCCTGCCTCATCCGGCGTGCGGCAGGCTTTTCGCATGTTGCAGCCGCTGCAGGCAACGACGACGTTCATCCAGACATCCTTGCCGCCTCTTGCCCGAGGCAGAACGTGGTCGCGGGTTGCGTGGCGGCGGTCAATTCGTTCGCCGCAATAGGCGCAGAGGCCACGGTCACGACGGAACAAGAGGCTGTTGTCGTGGTTGAGCGGCAAAGGCTGGCGGTGGCGAATCATCGCTTCGCTTTTTGCGAGCGCGATCACGGGGCGAAGCGATAGCGTGCTGCGTTCGCCGCTGCGTTGATAGCCGCCGTGAAAAATCAGTTCGTCGTCGCCTGTTTCCCAGGCGACTTTTCCGCTGGCGACGTAGTAAATCGCGCGCTCGACATCCAGCCAGCGAAATGGGTTTCCTGCGATGTCCAATGCCAATATCTGAGTCATGTGACTGCCTCTCTCGTTTGCGCTCATCAATCCGGAATGTGATGCATGGCCTGCCCGGCTGGAGTCGAACCAGCACCCTCCGGCGTCGGAGGCCGGCGCTCATCCATTTGAGCTTCGAGCAGAAAAGCATGGGGTGATCGACCGGATTTGAACCGGCATCCACGCGGTTCACAGCCGCGTACTCTGCCTGTTGAGCTACAACCACCATCGTTAAACTGGCAAGGGCGGGTGGAATCGAACCACCGTAGGCTGGTTCAAAGCCAGCTACCTTTCCATTAGGCGACACCCCTATTGAAACTGGACGTGCGGGCTGGAATCTCACCAGCGTGATCCGGTGTTGCAGACCGGTGCATGAATACTCTGCCACCGCACGTTTGAATGGAGCCGGGTGTGGGACTCGAACCCACGAAGGATTGCTCCGCCTGCTTACAAGGCAGGTGCCGTCGCCGCTTGGCTAACCCGGCGTAACACTGGGCCTGCGGCCAGGAGTCGAACCTGGACCTGGGGGTTATCTGCCCAAAGCGTTTATAAAACGCCCTGCTCTACCGAGAGCTGCCGCAGGAAAAATTTTGGTCGAGACGGGTGGATTCGAACCACCGACTACCTGCTTATGGGACAGGCGTTCTTGCCGCTGAACTACGTCTCGTTTGGCACCCACGGCAGGAGTCGAACCCGCAAATCCACGGAGTAGAAATCCGCTGCCGATCCATTCGGCGTCGTGGGTGTAATCTGGTCGGACAGGCGAGATTCGAACTCGCATCCCGATTTGGGCTCGTCGGGTTTAAGCCGAGGGCGTCTGCCGGTTGCGCCACTGTCCGTTTGCAAAATTGTCATGGTATGATTCTTTCATACCAATCGGCGCAATCAAGAAAGGATGAACCTCATGCCAGCAATTGAAAAAAGAACGGTCAGTCTGCCAAGCGATCAAGCAGCGTTCATAGACGCCAAGGTTCAGGCTGGCGATTATGCGTCTGCCAGCGAAGTTGTCCGTGCCGGACTGCGTGCGCTGAAAGAACGCGATGCGGTGGTTGAACAGTGGCTTCGCGGGAGCGTGCTTGCCGCCCATAAAGCACTGGAAGCGGATCCGTCTCGCGCGCTTTCCGTTGAAGAGGCTTTTTCGAGTGTGCGCGACATTCATGCGGAACGCTCCAAGACTCATCAATGATTTTGCGCAAGGTTGTTGTTTCGCCAGAAGCTCGTGACGATCTTCTAAATCTTTATGATTGGATTTCGGCGCAATCATCTCCCAATGTAGCCATCAACTATATTGAGCGCCTTGAAACCTATGTGCGGGGGCTTGATTGGGTATCAGAGCGAGGAACGCGCCGCGATGACATCCTTGATGGCTTGCGTATTGTTGGCTTTGAAAAACGAGTGACAATCGCGTTCACTGTCTCTGAACTCCAAGTCACAATTCTTGGCTTTTTCTATGGCGGCCAAAATTGGCAATCTCACCTGTCCGATAACTGATGACATTTCGCAGGCATAACTGTTTGATACTGGTGCGAAGCCCCGGAATCGAACCGGGAAGCACCGAATTTTGAGTTCGGCAGGTATGCCTGTTCCCGTCAGCTTCGCAAAAATGGTAGCTCCCCCGAGATTCGAACTCGGAACATCTGGTTTCTAAGACCAGCGCGTCTGCCCGTTGCGCCAGAGAGCCGTGGTTTGGCGCCTCATAGGGGATTCGAACCCCTGACTTCCCGCTAGACAGGCGGGCACTCTCGCCACTGAGTTAATGAGGCAATGGCCTCGCCAGCAGGAGTCGAACCTGCATCCTTCGGATTCGTAATCCGATGCTCATCCAGTTGAGCTATGGCGAGAAAAATTGTTGGCATCCCGCGAGAGAATCGAACTCCCACTCGGAATTTTGGAGATTCCTGTGCTGCCACTACACCAGCGGGACATTATCTTTGGTGTCTGAACCCCGGATCGAACGGGGAACCTGTGCGTTATCAACACACCGCTCTGCCAGTTGAGCTATTCAGACGATACGGCGGAGAGACAGGGATTCGAACCCTGGTGTCGTCGCATCACGACGACCATCCGGTTTCCAACCGGCGCCGTTTAACCGCTCCGGCATCTCTCCCGATACGGAGTGCCCGTGCCTGGCCGCTGTCTTTCATCCGGGAGCCACCCGAACACCGACAGCGCGTTTTACTCCCCTGCACGGTGGGGTCAGGTCTGGCTTGACCTGTCTTTCGTTACCGCAAACATGGAGGAAGATGGCTGGTGCCGACCCGCAATCGGTTTCCCGATCCAACTGTTTTCAAGACAGTGCCCGACGCCGGTCGGGGTCATCTTCCGTAATACTGGTCTCGCGCCACCGACTCGAACGGTGATCTTCCTGGCCCCAAACCAGGCGACTTGCCAATTAGCCCAACGCGAGAATTTCTGGTGGAGGCCCAGGGAGTTGAACCCTCGTAGACAAGATCCTTGCAAGGGATCTCCGCAGCCCGCTGCTGCCCCCGAATCTGTTTTGCTGCGTACCTTGGAATCGAACCAAGCTCATTCCTGATTAACAGTCAGGCGCACACACCTTGTTTGCTTGTACGCAGCAAAACAGATTTTCAAAACTGGTGGGAACACTGGGATTTGAACCCAGACTTGGCTCCTTAAAAGGGAGCTGTGCAGCCGTTACACCATATTCCCGTGGTGCCGCCAGAAGGTATCGAACCTTCCTCCTCCTGCTCTTCAGGCAGGCGCTAATCCATCTCAGCTACAGCGGCATATCTGGTGTCCCCACGGAGATTCGAACTCCGGTTGGTGGATCGAAAATCCACTGTCCTTGGCCAGCTAGACGATGGGGACAAAAAATGGGGCGGGCGGGGAGAGTCGAACTCCCGACGTTCTGCTTGGAAGGCAAACATTCTGGCCACTGAATTACGCCCGCGTGATTTTAGCTACGGCTAACGCTTGCTCTGCAAGCATACGCCTCCACTGAAATACACCACAGCGCGGTGTATTTTCCATAGCGAAGCCTCCTTCGCCCCTCAAAAACCCCTCGCCCTTATCGTAGGCACGAGTGACGTCTTGCGACGCTGATCATTTTTGAGCGCAAAAGCGGCTTCGCTATGGAGCGGACAGCCGGATTCGAACCGGCGACCTGCGCCTTGGCAAGGTGTCGTTCTGCCAACTGAACTATGTCCGCAGCTTCGATGACGGTTGCCCGCCATCGAAAAACCACATTCCGAATTGTTAATGAGCAAATTGCCGGCGTTTCCGCCTGCCGCCATCCCCAACGGGACGGCATTCATTTGGTGGGGCGTCCAGGTAACGATCCTGGCCAGCCGAAGCATCGGTGTTACAGACCGCTTCGCGTCCTTAGCGAAATACCACCCCAAATTTTTCTGCTGCTACGGGCTGCAAAAACAAAAAGCCCGGACTGCTTTCGCTAGTCCGGGCTCCTGTGGAACCGTAATCTTCGATTACGAAGGATGATTACATCATCACCCTCCCGGACTGTCTGCCATGATCATTCTTCCAACCGCACTCGCGCTGGAGTGCCGGGGTGGGCAGATAAATGGCGGCCGATATAAAGCCCATCCGCCCACGGCACAGGGACGCAAAGCCACTCGTCAGGCTGGAGTTGCCTGAGCGATGGAGCGATCTGATTGTTGGCGTGAGTTTCATTTTTTCAGTCCGGTAAAAATTTTTTTGCGTGAGTCAGGCGCGTCATTGTTGCGTCTGTTCAGCGGACGAGATTGGAACACAACACGACACCCGATTGCAAGCGTTTTTTGCAAAATTTTTTCATTAAATGAAAAATTTTTGTGAAATCAGGGTAGATAGAGTAAAATTGCCGCATGGCAAAATCACGTTCAAAACCCAAAAGAAAGATTATCTGGCGCGTCCGGGTCATGATGGCCGAGCGCGGCGTACGTTCAGTCTCGGAGCTCGTACGCCATCTGGAACAAATCGGCGTCTCCATCTCCGTGGCTCAGCTTGGGCGGCTGATTGATGGAAAATCGGCGTACTGGAATCAAAAAGTCATTGAAGGATTGATGGAGGTGCTCGATTGCGGGCTGGATGACCTGTTGCAATCACAGGAGTGAGACCGCGCGGCCTTCCGCCTCCACAATCACCCCTTCCCCGCCTCCAGCGTTATCCGCACTTCCCGCTTTTTCCCTTCCCGCTGCACCGTCAGCCGCACGCTGTCGCCGACTTTGAAGTCGTCCAGACGCGCGGCGAGTTTGCTGACGCTATCCACGGGTTTGTTTTCGATGGCGAGGATGACGTCGCCGACGGTGATTCTGCCGCCGCGCTGGGAGGTGATGCCGATCAAGCCCGCCGCAGCCGCAGTCGAACCGGCGGGCACTCTGAGGATCACCACGCCGCTGATGCCGAGGCCGCGCTTGAGGCGCGTGTTGATGCTTTCGTCGATCTCGACGCCCAGCGACGGATAGGTGTATTTGCCGTAGCGAATCAGCTCCGGCACGACGCGATTAACCGTATCCACCGGCACGGCGAAACCGATGCCGGCGTTGGCGCCGCTGGGGCTGTAAATCGCGGTGTTGATGCCGATCAAGCGGCCTGCGGAATCGAGCAGCGGGCCGCCGGAATTGCCGGGGTTGATCGCGGCGTCGGTCTGGATCAGATGCTCCACCGTGACGCCGTTTTCTTCGACCAGCGAGCGATCCAGCGCGGAGACGATGCCGCTGGTCAGCGTCCAGTCCAGCCCGAACGGATTGCCGATGGCGAACACTTTTTGCCCAACTCGAAGATCGTGACTGACGCCGATTGGCAACGGCAATGATTGTTTCTGCGCGAGGTTGATGCTCAACACGGCAATGTCGTGTATCGGGCTGACACCGACCAGCCGCGCCTTGTAATCCTTGCCGTCGGACATGCGCACGACCGCTTCGCTCGCGCCCGCGATGACATGGTAGTTGGTGATGATGTGACCGCCTTCATCCCAGATGAAGCCGGAACCGGAACCGCGCGGCACGGAAAAAACATTGCGCGTCCAGAAATCCCGCACTTCGGTGCGGGTGTCGATGAACACCACGGAGTCGCGCGATTTTTCAAACAGGGCGATGGTGGCTTTTTCTTCCGCGCCGAGTTCGCCGCGCGGCGTCACCGCGCGCGGCGCGGGATCAGCGGCATGGGCGGCGGATGAGAACAGGCACAAAATGGCGAGCAGCGCGCAGGCCAACCGGGATGATGTGATGCTGTTTGTCATGGCATTCCTTCAAGGCGTATTCCACGGAGGGAGTCGGACATCTCCGTACCGTCTCTGTTCCCCTACAATCAAGACAGTTTTGGTTACATAAAAAATGTTCTAATCTCTCACCCTGCAATGCAGCCGATTTTATGCCGAAAGGTGATTTACATGGAATCCAGCAAACCCGTCTCAAAAAAACAGCCGCTTCTGGTCATTATCCTGATTGTAGCGGCGCTTGCCGCAGGCTACGTTTATCTGTCGCGCCAGCCTGCGCCCGCGTCCGGCGGCGTCGCCGCCAAAACCGAAGCGCCTGCGCTGTTGCCGAGAAACGCGATCACGCTGCCGAATTTCGCCGACATCGCCGAACAGGAAGGTCGCGCCGTGGTGAACATCAGCGCGTCCGGCCCGCCCATGGGCGGCACTGGCGGCGCGCCGCTCGATTTTTTCCACCGTTTCAACACGCCCTCGCCGCATGAGGACATGCCGACGCAGGATCAAGGCTCCGGCTTCATCGTCAGCACGGACGGCGTTATTCTGACCAATGCGCATGTGGTGGAAGGCGCGACGGAAGTCACGGTGCGGCTGGCGGACGAGCGCGAGTTCAAGGCCAAAATCATCGGCTCGGACAAGCTGACCGACGTGGCGGTGCTGCGCATCAACGCCAAGGATTTGCCCGCTGTGAAAATCGGCGACCCGCAACAATCGCGCGTCGGCGAATGGGTGGTGGCGATCGGCTCGCCGTTCGGTTTTGACAGCAGCGTCACCGCAGGAATTATCTCGGCCAAATCGCGCTCGCTGCCGGACGAAGGCTATGTGCCTTTCATCCAAACTGACGCGGCGGTGAATCCCGGCAACTCCGGCGGCCCGCTGTTCAATCTGAATGGCGAAGTCATCGGCATCAACTCGCAAATCTACACTCGCAGCGGCGGCTATCAGGGACTCTCGTTCGCCATCCCCATCGACGTGGCGATGAAAATCGAAAAGCAGTTGCTGGAACACGGCAAGGTCAGCCGCGGTCGCCTGGGCATCACGATTCAGGAAGTCGATCCGCGCCTCGCCAGCTCATTCGGCCTCGATAAGGCCGAGGGCGCGTTGGTGAGTTCAGTGGAAAAAGACAGTCCGGCGGAACAGGCTGGCATTGAAGCGGGCGACGTGATCCGCAAGTTCAACGGCAAGGACGTCCGCCACTCCAACGATCTGCCGCCGCTGGTGGCGGATGTCGCCCCCGGCACCGCAGCGACGCTGGACGTGTGGCACAAAGGCAAAACGCGCAGCATGACCGTCACCGTCGGCGAGATGGGCGCAAACACCGCGCGCGCCGCGCAACCCGCGAGCAAAAACAAACTCGGATTGAGCGTGCGTCCGCTGATGCCGGATGAGCGCAGGGAAGCCGGCATTACCGACGGCTCCGGCGTGTTGGTCGAACGCGCCTCCGGCCCGGCCATGCGCGAAGGCATTCAATCCGGCGACATCATCCTGTCGGTGAATGGCGAGAAAATCAGCAGCGTGGAGCAACTGAATGCGCTGACGGACGGCAAAAACAAGCAGCTTGCGCTGTACATCGCGCGCGATGGCTCGAGGCTGTTCGTCGCGATTACGATCAAATAAGCGGCTTGGTGTAGCGGCGCGGTTCGCTGGCGTGATAGAATCCGCGGCTTTCCGGGGAACCCAAACACCCAATGGGGAACCCAATCACCCAATGCCGCCTTAGCTCAGTTGGTAGAGCAACCGCCTTGTAAGCGGTAGGTCGTCAGTTCGAATCCGACAGGCGGCACCATCACACGGTGTACCGAACAAATAAAAAGCCCGGCCAAAGCCGGGCTTTTTGTTCTCTGCCGAGACCATCTCAGTTGGCTGGCTTACCAGCGGAAACAATCATGATGGCGAGAATGATGAAAGGCGAAAAAACCAGCATAGGGAAAATCATGGACACGGCAGTACCTCCTGAAGTTTTATGATGTAAATTGGCTGTTATATGTGCCCGCCAAGGCAGGCCGTGGAATACTGCATTTTTCCCTAAACAGCGTCAACCCTTTCATTAAAGTGGATATTTTACGGCCTCGATCAAACGGGTTTATGGGATATCGCAGATACAAATAGGTCAAAAAAGTATCTTGTATATCAATAAATTAGCCGCTCGCCAAATTAACCAAACCAAATACCAACAGTAGCAGCAACCAGCACAGCAGCGCGCGCCAAATCAGCCCTTCCGCGCTTTGCATGAAATCAATATCGACCGCATCGCCCGTCCCCAATTCGGGACGATCCAGCAGCAAACCGTCTTGCTGAATCGGCTGTCCCAGTCGCACGCCCAGCGCGCCCGCGCCTGCCGCCAGCAGAATGCCGTCTTCAGGGTTCGGCCAGTTTTGCGCCTGCGTGCGCCAGCAATATGCCGCGTCCTCAAAATCGCCGACGACAGCGAAGGTAAACGCGGTCAGACGCACCGGCATCCATTCGATCCAGTAGCCCGCTTGATGCGCGAACCGGCCAAATCCGCCGCCGTCATCCTCGCCCCAACTTTTCTGCAGAAAGGATGACAGGCAATACAGCACTGCGCCGGTTGGCCCCAAGCCCAGCATCATGCCGACCGTGAACCAGATGATGACGCCAAACACGCGACGATGCGCCGCCAGCAAGACGTTCTCGGTGGCGACGCGCACGATTTCTTCTTCATTGAATTCGTGACTCGGCATGCCGCGCCATTCGGCAAGCAAAGCGCGCGCGCGTTCCTGTTCGCCGTCGCGCAACGCGCGGTAGATGTCGGTGAAGCGCTGGCTGACCTGGCGAAAGCCGATGGTCAGATACAGCACCAGCACACACCACAACCAGGACAGAACCGGATGCATCTCGCGCAGCGCCCAGAACGACGCGCCCACAATCACCAGCGGAGCGAGCATCGCCAGCGTCCAGGCGATTCTGCCGTGACGATGTTCGCCCGCGTTGAAGTGATGCTGAAAAAAATGAGCGTAGGCCGCGATGCCGTCGCGCAGACGCTGACGCAAAGTGGGTGGCGAGAGTTGTTCCAGCAGCAGCGCGACGATCAGGGAGAGAAGAATCATGAGCGGGAAGATAGCACAGGCAAATTACCCTATCATCCCCGCCGCCACCGTGTTGTTGTTCATCTCGTCGATCACGATGAAGCTGCCGGTGGCGCGGTCGTCGGCGTAGCGGTCGAACACCAGGGGCTGCGCGGTTTTCAGCGCGACGCGGGCGATGTCGTTCATGTTCAGCTTGTCGGCGGGATGCTGCTCCAGCGTGTTCACGTCCACGCGAAAATCCAGCCGCGAGAACAGGCATTTCGCCAGGCGCGTGGTGTGTTTGATGAGGTATTTGCGATTGCGATCCAGCGGCGTCTCCGCCAGCCAGCACAGCGTCGCCTCAAATTCCTTTTCCACGCGCGGCGCGTGCGCGCCGTCGCGGATGAACGTGTCGCCGCGCGAAATGTCGATCTCGTCCGCCAGCGTCAGCATCACTGACTGCGGCGCGAATGCCGTCTGCAATTTGCCATCGAGCGTGACGATCTCCTTGACGCGCGTAGTGCGTCCGGACGGCAGAATGGAAATCGCGTCGCCGACCGACACTTCGCCCGCCTCGATGCGTCCGGCGTAGCCTCTGAAGTCGTGGAATTCCTCCGTCTGCGGGCGGCACACCCATTGCACCGGAAAGCGGAAATCGCTGGTGTTCACGTCGTGGTCGATCTCCACGGTTTCCAGCAGCTCGAGCAGCGTGGCGCCTTGATACCAGTTCAAGCGGTCGCCGCGTTCCACCACCATGTCGCCATTCAGCGCGGACAGCGGAATGCAATGCACGTCATGCAGATTGAGTTGCGCGGCGAACGCCTGATATTCGGCGACGATCTCCTCGAAGCGCGCTTGATCGTAATCAACCATGTCCATCTTGTTCACCGCCAGCACGACGTGCGGCACGCCGAGCAGACTGGCGAGATAGGAATGGCGGCGCGTCTGCGTCAACATGCCCTTGCGCGCATCCACCAGAATGATGGCGAGGTTGGCCGTGGACGCCGCCGTCACCATGTTGCGCGTGTACTGCTCGTGACCGGGCGTGTCGCCGATGATGAATTTGCGTTTCGGCGTGGCGAAGTAGCGATACGCCACGTCGATGGTGATGCCCTGCTCGCGCTCGGCCTGCAAGCCGTCCGTCAGCAGCGACAAATCCACCGCACTCATGCCGCGCCGCTCGCTGGTTTTCGAGATTGCGGAGAACTGATCCTCGAAGATGGATTTGGAATCGTGCAGCAGGCGGCCAATCAGCGTGCTTTTGCCGTCGTCCACAGAGCCAGCGGTGATGAAGCGGAGAAGTTGGGTTTGTGTGTCGTTCATGGTGTGTGCCTTGAAATTGGTTTGGTGTGGGGAACTTGCCCCTCACCCTAGCCCTCTCCCCACAAGTGGGGAGAGGGGACTGTCTTTTTCCCCGCAAGCGGAGATACTTCCCTCTCCCCACTTGTGGGGAGAGGGCTAGGGTGAGGGGAAATTTTCAAAAATACCCTTCCTTCTTGCGCAACTCCATCGACGCCTCCGAGGTCTGGTCGTCCATTCGCGTTGCGCCGCGTTCGGTGATCCGCGTCGTCGCGGTTTCTTCAATGATTTCATCCACCGTGCGCGCAACGGATGCCACCGGCGCGGTGCAGGTCATGTCGCCGACGGTGCGGAAGCGCACCGAAACGGTCTCCACTTTCTCGCCCGCTTTCGGTTGCACCAGATGCGACACCGGCACCAGTTGACCGCCGCGATGAATGATCTCGCGCTCGTGCGCGTAATAAATTTCGGGGATGTGCAGGTTTTCGCGGGCGATGTATTGCCAGATGTCCATCTCCGTCCAATTGGAAATCGGGAACACGCGGATGTTCTCGCCGAGGTTCACGCGCGTGTTGTAGAGGTCCCACAACTCAGGCCGCTGGTTTTTCGGATCCCACTGACCGAATTCGTCACGAAAGGAAAAAATGCGTTCCTTGGCGCGCGCTTTTTCCTCGTCGCGCCGCGCGCCGCCCATGCAGGCGTCGAAGCCGAATTCGGCAATCGTTTCCAGCAGCGTGACCGATTGATACGGATTGCGCGGCTTGTCGGGATCGGTGATGACGATGCTGCCGCGCTTGATGGAATCTTCCAGCGAACGCACGATCAGCCGCTCGCCCAGATC
>JAITMU010000223.1 GCA_031277195.1 Gallionellaceae bacterium
GAAATTCAAAACGAAACTTTGAAACCCCGCACAACTTAAGGCATCATCGGGCAATCCATCCATTTTTGCGCGCCCCATGAACTCGCTGCAACTCGTCCTCGTCCTGCTTGCTGTCGCCGTTGGTGTGGTGGTGGTATGCCGCCTGTTGCATCTGCCAGCGGTGCTGGGCTACTTGATCGTCGGCATCGCCATCGGGCCGCATGATCTGGGCTGGATTCCCGACACGCCGGAGGCGCGCGATCTGGGCAAGTTCGGCGTGGTGTTCCTGATGTTCAGCATCGGGCTGGAATTCAGCCTGGAGCGGCTGCGTTCGATGCAGCGACTCGTGTTCGGGCTGGGCACGGCACAGGTGGTGGCGACCATGCTGCTGGTGATGGTCGCGTCGCTGTGGTTCGGGCTGGACTGGCGCGCAGGGCTGGCGCTGGGCGGCGTGCTGGCGATGTCGTCCACCGCCATCGTCAGCAAGATGCTGGTCGAGCGCGCGGAGCTGACCACCTCGTACGGGCAGAAAATCATGGGCGTGCTGCTGTTTCAGGATTTGGCGGTGGTGCCGCTGATCATCCTGATTTCCGCGCTGGGCGGCGACGGCAACGAGGTATACGCCCTGCTCGGATTGGCGGTGTTGAAGGCCGCGCTGATCCTCACCGTGTTGCTGACATTCGGCCAGCGTTTGCTGCGCCCCTGGTTCGATCTGGTCGCGCAGCAAAAATCGCCCGAACTGTTCATGTTGAACATCCTGCTGTTCACGCTGGGGCTGGGCTGGATTACCGAGATGGCCGGTCTGTCGATGGCGCTGGGCGCGTTCGTCGCGGGCATGTTGATCGCCGAAACCCAATATCGTTTTGAAGTGGAGGAGGATATCAAGCCGTTCCGCGACGTGCTGCTCGGCTTGTTCTTCGTCACCATCGGCATGCGGCTTGATCCGCTCAGCGTGATCGACGGCTTCGGCTGGGTGGTGCTCACCTTGCTGATTCTGCTGCCGTTCAAAGCGATGGTGGTGACGCTGTTGGCGCGCAAATTTTCCGACGACTGGGATTCGGCGATACACAGCGGCCTCGGGCTGGCGCAGGCGGGCGAATTCGGTTTCGTGCTGCTGACGCTGACGGGCGACGCCAACCTGTTGCCCGCCGATGTGACGCAAAACGTGCTGGCGGCGATGCTGATTTCGATGCTGGCGTCGCCCTTCCTGATTCAGTACGCGGGCAGCATCGTGCGCCGCATTTCGCCTGCCGCCTGGATGAATCGCGCCATGCAGATTCACCAGATCGCCGTGCAGAGCATGTCCGCCGACGCGCATCTGATTATTTGCGGCTACGGGCGCAGCGGGCAAACGCTGGGGCGCTTCATGGATCAGGAAAACATCCGCTACATGGCGATCGACCTCGATCCGAACAGCGTGCGCGAAGCGGCGGAGACGGGCAAAAGCGTGGTGTATGGCGACGCCACCAAACGCGAAGTGCTGCTGGCCGCCGGTCTGATGCGCGCGCGCGCGCTGGTGGTCACTTATGACGAAACGCACTCCGCGTTGCGGATATTGCAGCATGTGCGTGAATTGCGCCCCGACCTGCCGGTGGTGGTGCGCACCACCGACGACGCCCACATCGAAGAACTCAAAAATGCCGGCGCGGCGGAAGTGGTGGCAGAAGTGCTGGAAGGCAGCGTGATGCTGGCGTCGCAAGCCATGCTGATGTTCGGCGTGCCGCTGAACAAAGTCATTCGTCGCGTGCAGGATAATCGCGCGCGCCGTTACAGCATGTTCAGCGGCCTGACGCGCCCCGCCGGATACGCCGACGAACCCGCCGACAGCCAGCAACCGCGCTTTCACAGCGTCATGCTGGACGCGGACGATTACGCCGTGGGCAAAACGCTGGATGAAATCGACCTGCCCGCACTGCAAGTCGAGATCAACTCCGTGCGCCGCTACAACGTGCGCGGCCAGCAACCGGCGGGCAACATGGTGCTGAAAACCGGCGATGTGCTGATGCTGCTCGGCCTGCCGCAACCGTTGATGATGGCGGAGAAGCGGTTGCGGGACGGATAATTTCTTTCTCCCATCCCCTCTCCCGTTGGGAGAGGGTTGGGGTGAGGGGGCGTGTTTGGCGCTAAACGCCCTGGCACACCACATAAACATCGGCATCGCTGACCGTTGCTGTCGTTTCCGCCGTCGTGTTGCCTGATTTCGCCGCCATCATCGAACCCGCTGCCGTGTCGCCGTCATCCAGTTGCAAATCGAGTTGCTTTGCGTGCTTGCCGGAAATGCCGTCGGCGCAAATGACGTAAGCGCCGCGCGTCAAATCGGTGATCGGCCGATTGGTCGCGTTGCTTTGAATCCCAAGCCTGCCGCCGTCTGCGTTGGTGGGAGGATAGTTGTCGGCATTCAAGTCTGTCGCGCCCGCCGCCAGTCCGGCCAGGCGGATGTGTTGCCAGAACAGGTAAGACTCATCGGTGGGAGTGTTGCTGTTCCAGCCTCCTTCGATTGCGCCGTTGCCCGTTGTTCCGGGTGTCGTGGCCAACGTGCCATTCAGGTGGGTTACAACGGCGGCATCATCCCCCGGCAACGCGCGAAACCGATCCTGATAGCTGTAAAGGAACGCGGGCGTGTTGCGGAAATCATTCGCCAGATTTTTTACCTTCGCGCTGTCGATCAGCTCCTGCCCTTTCATCACGCCGCCGATCAGCAAGCCGATGATGACCAGCACGATGGCGATTTCGATCAGGGTAAAACCGGATTGATTGCGTTTCTTCATGGTGTCTCTCCTTGTTGAGTAAAGTCGGGACACGATTTTGTGGCGGCATTTGCCCGCTGCCTACCTGTCTAACCAGATAGGTCAGGGTACAATTCCACGTCATGAATTTCCCGCCCAATTCGTCGCAAGCGCGCCGCGCCGAGCGCATTACGCAACTGCAACCCATCGAATATCCCGCCGGTTTGCCCGTGGTGGCGCATCGCGATGAATTGCTGCGCGCGATTGCGGAAAACCAGGTCGTGATCGTCTG
>JAITMU010000154.1 GCA_031277195.1 Gallionellaceae bacterium
TTTTTTATTGAGTTCATATCATTGGGTGTCGCCTGACCTACTCCCTCTCCCCTTGTGGGAGAGGGCTGGGGAGAGGGGGCAGCTTCCGTCTATTCACCCACTACCCAACCCACTCCCGGCAAGGGAGAGGGAGTACGTATGGCGGATGTCGTTCATATCCTCAACCGTTCCACGGGGCGTCCGTTTTTCAAATGCGATTCGATGATCTCGTCGAGATCGCTTTCGTCCACCCAGGTGTACCAGACCTCCTCCGGATAAACCACCAGCACCGGCCCTTCCGCGCAACGATCCAGGCACCCCGCCGAATTGATGCGAATGCGGTTGGCAGCAGTGGACAGCCCCAGCGCCTTGACCTTGTTTTTAACATAGTCGCGCATCCGCGCCGCGCCAAAATCATTGCAACAAGCCTCGCCATTTGCGCGCTGATTGGTGCAAAAGAAAACGTGTTTGTCGTAGTAGCTCATGGGGCGGTGATTATACAAGGGGGGGCATCAAGTTATTGCTTCGTTTGGTCGTGGGTAGTATCTCCAGTTTGAATTTCCCCTCGTCATTCCAGCGCAAGCTGGAATCCAGCTAGAGATGAATAACCCGCGCAGCGGACAAAATCTTATTGTCCGGCTACGCCGGAATTGTTTGATAAATGCGCTGGAATGACGGGGATGATTCCAGTCTCGTAGGCTGGGATGGACTGCAATGGAATCCCAGCATCGTTGCTGTCGGGATTTTGGTGCTGGGTATCGCTACGCTCCACCCAGCCTACGTTACTTCAAGCGTGAATTCACCTTCCAGCTTTCGCTGGAATGACGCGGGAGGCGGCAAGGGGATTCGTCAAAAATTTCAAACTTAGACACGACCTGATTATACAAGGGGTGGATTTAGACGACTCTCTTTGTTAGTGTTCGCGGGACTTTTGTCGTTAAATTTGGGGCGACCGACGAGCCGGAATTGATGTCGCCCCTTTAACTTTTAATATGAACAGGTTGACTAATGGCCGCTAATCGACGCTCTTTTTTGTCAATGATTTTGCTTGGCGTCAGCCTGCTTGTGTGGCCAGTTGAACCGTTAATTGCCAAGGAACTTGATGATCTGGAATCGTTAAATGAGTGTCAATTGCTGGAAGGGATATATAGCGATTCGGGTACGCAACTCGCAGGGACGAATCGCGGATCACTGGCACCTCCAACAATATCGAGGGATGTGCTGCTTACATGGAAACCCGGGACTCCTACAGAATTTATCGCAATCAGGCTGCTGCAAAAAAGCCAACTTAGATTCGCTTGGCTGGATATAAACGGCACTGAGGTATTGTCATCGGATCAGAACATCGTCTGCAAGAATGGTGAAGCGCGCCTTGAGTGGTCGGGGGGCGCTGGCTCGGAAGGATTCCGGGGAACGGCTGTAACTCAAGTGAGCCTCCGCACGGCTGTTGATGGCGGTGCATTGCTGGTAGATGTGTATAGACGAGTAGAGGGGCGCGATTTCTGGGTATTTCCTCGCTCCTATACTGAGAGGTTTGAATTTCGTTTCGAGAGGCGATAAGCGTTATATCGAAGTCTCGTAGGCTGGGATGGAATGCAATGGAATCCCAGCATCGCTGCTGTCGGCATTTCTTGGTGCTGGGTATCGCTACGCTCCACCCAGCCTACGTTGCTGACCTCTTCAATTACAGCCTAGTGCCTCGCGGGTGTGTCATGACAAATTTGCCAATATCCGAGGACAACGATAGTGAGCAGCGCTGATACAACGATCATTTCCGGCGATACCAAGGGCATTATTGGTGATGTCATAGTGGACACCACCGTTATTACACCCAATGATCCGAGGAATGTGATGGCGGAGTAATTTAATATTCTGATTATGCGGGAATGGATTTTATTTCTAACGTCAGGTTGAATCAGGAGGGTTCCATTAAGTCCAGTTGTGGTTCCCACCAGAATCGCACCAAATAGCAACACGAATGAGATGATTACATCCTCAGGTTCTTCTGCCCACTCGCTGAACGCCAAGGGTAAGTAATACACGAGTATCACGCTGGCAATCGCCAGCAACACCGCCATAAGAAGGCTGATTACGGACAGTAGAATACGCATCGCCACCCCTCTGATAGTAGCCATCTACACACCCTTTTAATTGCGTTTATCAAATCCAAGAGCTTCCGGCAGTCGTTTCCATCTCAATATGGCAACAGCAATGAATACCGCTACAGGTAGCCCAATAAATAGCCATGCAGTCTTCCCTTGAAGATCAAATAAAAGGCGCGCTCCTCCCGTAACCCATATGCTCCAAAAAAGGCCATTGCCAATGGCGCAGCTGATCATGGCGACATAGCGCCGAATCGTTTCAAACCAGTTATTCTTGTCCATGGATTACTGTCTGCGATTAAAGATTAAAGCCCTCACCGCATCCGCACCCGCCACAAATAGCCCAGCAGCAAAAACGGGAAGGCGAGCATGATGGTTTGTGACAGGCCGCTGTAGTTCAGCAGGTGGCCGTAGTGCCAGTAGAACAGCGCGTAAGTGGAGTCGGGGTCGTTTTTGTCCAGCACGAAAAAGCCGATGGCGAGATGTCCCAGGGCGACGGTTGTTGCCAGCAGCAAGACGGCGCGTTGCGAGAGCAGCAGCGCCACGGATAGCAGCAACAGGCCGATGAGCAGTCCCAGCATGGCTTCGCTGTTTACCCACAGCATCAGCGCCCAGGATTTCAGCAGCGTTGCGGCGGCAAAAAATTTCATCAGCGCCACGGCGAACAGCACGGCGACCAGCACGATCATGGCATCGCGGCGATGGCGCAGCAGGGTCAGCAGCAGTGTGCCCAGCATCAGCAGATTCAAGGTTACGGTAAACACTTCCAGCCAGTGAAACGGCGCGGGTTGCACGGTCATGAAGGGCTGATGCGCCAGTTCGCTGATGAAGACATTGCCCAGCATCGGCAGCGACGGATTGACCTGCGCGAACACCCACAGCAGCACCAGCGCCAGACCGAAATCCGCGCTGCCGCCCGGACGAAACAGGCGACCGCGCCAGTACGTCAGAAAGGCGAACCAGCGGCGCGGCGCGATGGTGGCGGCCAGCAGCGCGCCGATCAGCGCGCCGGTGGAGTTGCTCAGCAAATCCATGTTGGAACTGAAGCGCGCGGGCAGATACATCTGCGAGTATTCCATCGCGGCGGACAGCGCTGCGCCGCCCGCCAGCGCCAGCGGCACGGTCCATTTCGCGCCGACGTAGGTGTGCAGCGTCAAACCCAGCAGCAGGCCGAATGGCAAATAAGCCAGCAGATTGGTGATGGAATCGAACAGGGTGGAGCTTTGCTTCAGCGGCGCGGTCAGCACGTCGGAGAAAGCCAGCCCTTGATCCTGCCAGCCGGAAAAAGGCGACAGACTTGCGTACACGATGAACAGCGCGTACCCCGCCGTGAGGTAGATCCGCAGCCGTGAATGGCTGGCGTGGAAGATGAGGGTCTTCATGGGTGGGAGTGTAGCCGACCAAGCGCAGACGTGTCCTCTCCGTCATTCTAGCGAAAGCTGGAATCCAGCTAGAAATAAACACCCCGCGCAGCGGACAAACCCTGCGGCTTCTCCGTCCGCGCAAAAATCCGCATAATGGCGGCATGACAGACATCATCCTCTATCACAATCCGAATTGCGGCAGCTCGCGCAAAGCGCAAATGCTCATCCGTGAAGCGGGCATTGAGCCGCACGTTATCGAATATCTGAAAACGCCGCCGTCGCGGGCGATGCTGGCGCAGCTCATTGCGCGCATGGGCGTGCCGGTGCGCGCGGTCATGCGCGACAAGGAATTGCTGTATGCGGAACTGGGTCTTGCCGATCCGGGTCTGAGCGACGACCAGCTTCTCGATGCCATGCTGGCGCATCCCATTCTCATCAACCGGCCGATTGTGGTGACGCCCAAGGGTGTCAGGTTGTGCCGTCCGGCGGAGTTGGTGCTGGATTTGTTGCCGAACGATTAAAGGTAGGGCGGGGCTTGCCCCGCGCTGCGTGATTTCAAACCGCGCGGGACAAGCCCCGCCCTGCATTACATTCTTTGTGAAAGGACTCATGTGATGAATTCGTTGATCCGTTTTGTCTTGTTCGCATGCGCCAGCTTGATCGCCGCCAGCGCCTTCGCCCAATCCGCGCAGAAAGTGCAGTTGCAGGAAGCCGTCGTCTTTTTGCGCGGCGCGCAGTTGACCGGCACGGTCACGCTGAATGTTCCGGCGGGCGACAGCGAATGGGTGTTGAGCAACGTGGCGGGCAACATCAATGAACAAAGTTTGTCGGTGGCGGCCAGCAATGGTGTGGTGGTGCAGTCTGCCAGTGTGAGCAACGATTATCTCGAAGATGAGGCGCTGTCGCCGCGCGCGACCGAGATCAAGCGCGATTTCGATGCCGCCAAAGCGGCGCGTCAGAAGATCGAGGTGCAGCAGGCCGTGGTCGTCGAACAGATCGAAATGATCCGCGCCAACCGGCAGTTGGGCGGCAAGGAGGGCGCGACCTCGGCGGCGGAAATCAGCCGCATGTTTGATCTGCTTGACAAGAAAATGAGCGCCGCGCTGCTTGAGCAAAACAGTTTGGCTGAAAAGCTGGTGAAGGCGAAAGAGCAGGAGGACAAGCTCGCGCAGCAGCTCGACGAGGAGCAGGCCAAGGGCTTCCAGCCGGGCGGGCGCGTCGTCGTCAAACTTTACGCGCCGCAGGCGGTGCGCAGCGTGTTCACGCTTTCTTATGTGGTGCCCGACGCGGGCTGGATGCCGTCTTACGATCTGAACGTGAGCAAGGCGGGCGCGCCGGTGGATCTGACTTACAAGGCGCGCGTATTCCAGAACAGCGGCATCAACTGGGACAAGGTGCATTTGACGCTTTCGACCGGCAATCCGGCGCAGGGCGCGCAGTCGCCGGTGTTGACGCCCTGGTATGTGTCGCTGCAAAGGGAGATGGCGGCGTTTTCCGATTCTTCCAATCTGATGCGATTCAAGGGCGCGGCGATGGCGCCCGCGCCCGCCGCGGCGCCGCCTTTGCGCCAGCAGGCGCTCGACGGCTATGTGAGCATCGACGCGGGCGGTCTCGACACGCAGTTCGCCATCTCGCTGCCGTACTCGATCCCCTCGGACGGCAAAGGCCATCTGGTGATGATTACCAGCGCGCAACTCGCTGCCACCTATCGCTACGTTGCCACGCCCAAGCTCGATCCGGATGCGTTCCTGCAAGCGCAGGTCAGCGATTGGGGCAATCTGAATCTTCTGCCCGGACAAAGCAATATTTTTTACGAAGGCAATTACGTCGGACAGGGGCGCATTGATGTCATGCGCGCCAGGAACACGCTGGACATTTCGCTGGGGCGCGACAAGCGCATCCTCGTCAAGCGCGAGAGCGATCCGGCGTTCCGGCGCGAGCCGCAGTTTTTTGGCAACGACGTGCGCCAGCAATTCGGCGTGACCATCACGGTGCGCAACACGCGCCCGGATGCGATTGATCTGGTCGTGACCGACCAGGCACCGGTTAGTCGCGACAGCGCCGTGCGCGTCGAGGATTTGCGTTATGGCAATGCCAGCTTCGATGCGTCCAGCGGCGAATTGAAGTGGACGCTCAAACTCGATGCGGGCGCGTCGAGCGCGTTGTCGTCCTCGTACACCGTGCGGTATCCGAAGGATGAGGTGGTGTCGGGGTTGTGATGCGAGGGGCGTTTGCAGTTTCTAAAAACCGTGATTCCTGCAATAATTCACGGTCGAAACGCTGATCGGCGTTGGATTTTGAAGTGAGCACGAAATGAGCATGACACAAGACGAATTGAAACAGGCGGTCGCGCGGGCGGCGATTGCGCATGTGCCGAACGATTGCATCGTCGGCGTGGGCACGGGTTCCACGGCCAATTTTTTCATTGACGCGCTGGCGGAAATCAAGAGCCGGATACGGGGCGCGGTGGCGAGTTCCGAAGCCTCGGCGAAGCGGTTGCAGGGGCACGGCATCGAAGTGCTGTCGCTGAACGAGGCGGGCACGCTGCCGGTGTATGTGGATGGCGCGGATGAAATCACGCGCCATTTGCACATGGTCAAGGGCGGCGGCGGCGCATTGACGCGCGAAAAGATCGTCGCGGCGGCGAGCCGCAAATTCGTGTGCGTGTGCGATGCCAGCAAGCTGGTGGACGTGCTGGGCAAGTTTCCGCTGCCGATCGAAGTGATTCCGATGGCGCGCAGCTATGTCGCGCGCGAGCTGACGGCGATGGGCGGGCAACCGAAATTGCGCGAGGGATTCACCACCGACAACGGCAACGTGATTCTGGACGTGCATGGCCTTTCCATCCTGAATCCGGTGGAACTGGAAACGACTTTGAACAACATCGCCGGTGTGGTGACGAACGGATTGTTCGCGCGTCGCGCGGCGGACGTGCTGCTGCTCGGCACGCCCGATGGCGTGCAAACGCTGGTGTAACGAAAACGTCACGCAAAACGGATAAACTGCTCCATCCCGATTCGCCTAACTTGCCAGGAATTTCGACATGACATCCAGTGAACATATCTCGAGACAGTTCGATGCCGAACTGGAAGCGGTGCGCGCGCGCGTGCTGCAAATGGGGGGGCTGGTGGAAAGCCAGATTCGCTTTGCGATCGAGGCGCTGAACAGCGGCGACGTGGCGCTGATGAATCGCGTGATCGAAAGCGATCACCGCGTCAACGCGATGGAAGTCGAGATCGACGAAATCTGCAACCGCATCATTTCGCGCCGTCAGCCGGTGGCGGGCGATTTGCGCCTGATCGTGATGGTGATCAAGACCATTACCGATCTTGAGCGCATCGGCGACGAAGCCGAAAAAATCGCGCGGATGGCGCTGCTGCTGTCGCAAAAGGAACGGCTGCTGCTGCCGCGCTACAACGAAATCACGCACGCCGCCGATCTTGCCATCGACATGCTGCGCAAATCGCTGGATGCGTTTGCGCGTCTGGACATGGGCTGCGCCGCGCAGGTGGTGCGTCAGGATGAGCGCGTGGACGAGGAATTCCGCACCATCATGCGCTACCTCGTCACTTTCATGATGGAAGACCCGCGCACCATTTCCACCGCGCTGGAAATTTTGTTCGTCGCCAAAGCCATCGAGCGCATCGGCGACCACGCCAAGAACATGTCCGAATACGTGGTGTACATGGTCAAAGGACGTGACGTGCGCCATGTCACCGTGGAGGAAGTCGAGCGCGCAGCGCTGGGTTGACGGAATCGTGCGACAACTACTCGCCGCTGTCGATCTTGGCTCCAACAGTTTCCGTCTGCAAATTGCCCGCGTGGAAGGCGAACAGCTTTACATGCGGGACAGCCTGCGCGAATCGGTGCGGCTGGCGGGCGGACTGACCCAGGACAAATATCTCGACAGCGCCACTCAGGAGCGCGCGCTGGCGTGTCTGCATCGCTTCGGCGAACGCTTGCGCGATCTGCCGCGCGAAGCGGTGCGCGCAGTCGGCACCAATTCATTTCGCGTGGCGAAGAACGCCGACGAATTTCTGCAGCAGGCCGAGCAGGCGCTCGGTTTTCCCATCGAAGTCATCGCCGGATACGAAGAAGCGCGCCTGATTTATCTCGGCGTGGCGCGGTGCTTGCCGCAGTCGGAACAGCGGCGCATGGTGATGGACATCGGCGGCGGTTCCACGGAATTCATCATCGGTGCCGGACTGGAGCCGCAACGGCTGGCCAGCGTGTACATGGGCTGCGTGAGTTACAGCCTGCGCTTTTTTCCTGACGGTCGCGTGGGCAAATCCAATCTCAAACAGGCCGAGCTTGCCGCCCGCACGGAACTGCAACCGTATGTGACCGAATTTTCAAAAGCGCATTGGGATGTGGCGCTGGGTTCGTCAGGCAGCGCGCGCGTGCTGAGCGACATTCTGGAGCAGAACGATTTCAGCGTCAGCGGCATCACGCGCGAAGGCCTCGAATTGCTGCGTGAAAAAATGCTCGAAGCCGGGGACGTGCGCCGACTCGAACTGGACGGGCTGCGCGGTGATCGCATTCCGGTTCTGCCCGGCGGCTTCGCCATCATGTATGCGGCGTTTTGCGAACTCGGCATCGAGCGTCTGCATCCCGCGCTGGGTTCGTTGCGCGAAGGCGTGCTGTACGATTTGCTGGGTCGCTTTCATCACCATGACATGCGCGATCTCACCGTGTCGCAATTCATGAGCCGTTACCATGTCGATGTGCGTCAGGCCGAGCGCGTGGCCGGTCTGGCCGATCAGCTTTTGCGCCAGTTTCGCGGCGAGGATGACGAGGCCGACGACTATATTTTTTACGCGCTCGGCTGGGCTGCGCGCCTGCATGAAATCGGCATCAGTGTCGCGCACAGCGGCTATCACCGGCACACCGCGTACATTCTCGCCAACGCCGACATGCCCGGTTTTTCAAGCAAGGAGCAGATGAATTTGAGCCTGCTCACGCTGGCGCATCGCGGCAAACTTGAAAAAATCAGCGACCTGGACGGCATTCAGGAAAACGCAGTACCGATCATGGCGCTGCGTCTGGCGGCGCTGTTCTACCGCAACCGCAGCGACATCACCCTGCCCGCGATGCGCGGCAGTTTCAGCGGCACCAAATTCCACCTCACCCTCACCCCCGGCTGGCTGGCGCAAAACCCGCTGACCGACACCGCCTTGCAGGAAGAAGCGCGGCAATGGAAGGCGTTGGGGATGAGCGTGGAAGTGTTGGAGGGGT
>JAITMU010000173.1 GCA_031277195.1 Gallionellaceae bacterium
ACATCACCAACGGCGGCGCGGCTTCCACCGGCTCAGCCGCCATCGGCGGTGCCATCGGTTCCATCGGCACGGCCAACATCAATGGTGCCGGGTCAAACTGGACAAGCAGCGGTCAACTCTATGTTGGCTTCAACGGCACCGGCACGCTGAACATTCTGAATGGCGGCAGTGTTTCCGATTTTCTGGGCATGCTCGGCAGCGCGGGCGGTTCCAGTGGCTCGGTCATCGTGAGCGGAGCGGGTTCGGTCTGGACGCATGCTGACGATCTCATCGTCGGCAATTCTGGCGCGGGCACACTGATTCTCGCGGACGGCGGTCGCGTGGTCGTGGGGGGCGATTTGCTGGTGGGTATCAGCGGCGGGCAAGGCACTGTCAACATCGGCGCTGTTTCTGGCGCTACGCCGACGGCGCCGGGTGTGCTGGATGCTGCCAGCGTCGCGCTTGATCCGACCGGTTCGCTGGTATTCAATCACACCGGCGCGGGTTACGTATTCGCGCCGGAGATACTCGGCAACGGAGTCGTCCGGCAGCTTTTCGGCACCACGATTCTGACTGGCGGCAGCGGCACGTTCACCGGCCCCACACGCGTCGAAAGCGGCGAATTGCGCGTCAATGGCTCGCTCGCCGGTTCTGTCGTCACCGTGACCGGCGGCGTGCTCGGCGGCACAGGCACGGTCGGAGGTCTTGCGGTTCAGGCGGACGGCACGGTGGCGCCGGGCAATTCCATCGGCATACTCAATGTCGCGGGCGATGTCGTGTTCAATCCCGGCTCGATTTATGCGGCGGAAGTTGATGCGACAGCCGGCCAGTTCGATCAGATCATCGCCACCGGCGCGGCAACATTGACCGGCGCGAATCTGGTTGTCACCCCGACCGGCACATTCACGCCCGGCAGCCGTTACGCGCTGATTACGGCGGGCAGCGTCAGCGGATCATTTGGTTCCGTGACAGGTCTTGGCGGCGCGCCCATCTCGGCTTTCGTCACGCCATTTGCGAGTTATGACGCGACGCATGCGTATCTGGAAGTCGATGTGACACGCGCGTTCGCGGATGCGGCAGAAACGCACAATCAGACAGCGGCGGCGGCAGGCGCACAGAGTTTGGCCGTGGGCAATCCGCTGTATCTCGCCGTGGCGATGTCGGCGGATGACGAAGCGGCGCGGGAGGCGTTTGATTTGTTGAGCGGCGAGATTCATGCGTCAACTCAAACCATGCTGATTGAGGATGGCCGGTTTGCGAGAGAGACGGCACTGGAACGCGCGCATTCCGCTGATGGCCGGAATGTGTGGGGGCGGGTGTATGGCTCTTGGGCGGACGACCGTGGCAACGAAGAAGAAGCGCAGATCAAACGCGACATCGCGGGTGTGTTTGTCGGTGTGGATGGCGAGTTCAATCATTGGCGTGTGGGGGTGATGGCTGGGTATGGCCAGACCGACTTGAAGATGGATGCGCGGAGTTCGAGTGGCAAGAGCGATGCGTATCACCTGGGCGTATACGGCGGGACGCATTTTGGCGCGGTTGGCGTGCGCCTGGGCGCGAGTTACGTCCGGCATGATGTCTCGACGAATCGCGCGGTGGAATTCGACGGCTACACGGATCGGTTGAGCGCCGAGTACAAGGCCAATACGACGCAGGTGTTTGGGGAGGCGGGGTATGACTTCAAGGTGAGTGAGCATACGACGGTTGCGCCGTTTGTGAATCTGGCTTTGGTGAATCACAAGATGGACAGCTTTGTTGAGCATGGCAGTGAAGCCGCTTTGAGTGGTGAGGGAGGCAGTACGCGAACGACGTTTGCAACGGTTGGATTAAGTGCCGCGACGAAGCTGGATTTGGGCGGCGTGGCAGCGACGGCGAAGGGGGTGGTGGGGTGGCATTATGCGTTTGGCGACGTGGAGATGGTTTTCACCCACGCGCTGGCGGGAGGCTCGGTGTTCACGGTGCATGGCGTGCCGGTGACGGAGAATTCGATGTTGGTGGAGGCTGGGTTGGAGTTTGAAATGGGTAAAGAGTCGGCGCTGGGGATTTCCTACAACGGCTTGTTCGGTGGCGATTACGCTGACAACGGCGTGATGTTGGATGTGAATTTGAAGTTTTAGGGGACACCCATCCCCACCCCTTACATTGACTTACCCTAAAACCCTGTTTAAAGTATCGGTAATATTCAGAGACCTTAAAAGGAGATAACGCCATGAAAATTCAACACACTATCGCACTAGCCGCCAGTTTGCTCCTCGCACAAAACGCATTTGCGGATGTCGTTGCGGTGGCGCAAAAAGCGAACTGCCTGGGTTGCCATCAGGAAAATCAGAAGCGGTTCGGGCCGTCGTTTAAAGAAATCGCGGACAAGTACCGTGGTGACAAGAGCGCCGCTGCCATGCTGGAAAAGAAGATCCGCGATGGCGGCAAAGGCAACTGGGGCAAGGTCGCCATGCCGCCCACGGCTGCGACGGTGAGCGATGCTGACATCAAGGATTTGGCGCAGTGGATACTCTCGACGAAGTGAGATGAGCGCGTGAATGCACAAAAAGCCGGCGGTTGCCGGCTTTTTTGTTGGGGGTCTCATGCGCTCCCCTCACCCTAACCCTCTCCCCATAAATGGGGAGAGGGGACTTGATTCCCTCTCCCCGCTTGCGGGGAGAGGGTTAGGGTGAGGGGCAAGGTGAAACCCTCCGCTCGCTCGTTTATAATCCCCGCACTTTCCTGACTCACCATTCAATGAACATTTTTTACGAAGAAGACGGCGGTTTCAAGGCCGGTGCCGTGCTTGCCGACAACAACGCTTCGTTGCAGGTGGAGAACCTGCATGGCAAGCGCAGCAAGGTGAAGGCGGCGAATGTGATGTTGCGGTTCGCGCAGCCGGGGTTGGCGGAATTCATGGCGCAGGCGGAAGGCATCGCGGCGGATATGGATGTGGAATTCCTGTGGGAGTGCTGTCCGCCGGACGAGTTTGGCTTCGACACATTGGCAAGCGAATATTTCGGCCACGCGCCCGCGCCTGCGGAAGCTGCCGGCGCTTTGATCCGTCTGCATTCCGCGCCGATGTATTTTTACAAGAAGGGCAAAGGCCGCTACAAGGCCGCGCCGCCGGATGCGCTGAAGGCGGCACTCGCCAGCGCGGAGAAAAAACGGCTGCTGGCGGAATTGCAGGCGCGTTACACCGAACAGCTTTGCGCGTTCGCGCTGCCGCCGGAGTTCGCTGAAAAATTGCCGCAACTGCTCTACCGCCCGGATCGCAACACAGTGGAAACCAAAGCGCTGGAAGCCGCCTGCGCCGCCACGCATCTTTCCGCCGCGCACTTGCTGGAACGCTGCGGCGCGATTCCTTCCACGCAGGACTTCCACCTGCAACGCTTTTTGTTCGAGCATTTCCCACAGGGCACGGGCTTTCCCGATGTCAGCGTGGACATGCATCCCGAATTGCCGCTGGCCGAGGCCGAGGCGTTCAGCATCGACGACGCCAGCACCACGGAGATCGACGACGCCTTCACCGTTACGCGCCGCGCCGATGGCAACTGGCGCATCGGCGTCCACATCGCCGCGCCCGCGCTGTGCATCGCGCCGGATTCGCCGGTGGACGCGATTGCCGCGCACCGTTTGTCCACCGTGTACATGCCGGGCGACAAGATCACCATGCTGCCGGACAACGTGGTGCAAAGTTTCACGCTGAGTGAGGACACGGTGTGTCCGGCGCTTTCAATGTATCTCGACGTGGACGCGAACACGCTGGAAATTCTCGCCAGCGAAAGCCGCATCGAGCGCATACACATCGCGACCAACCTGAAACACGACACGCTGGAACCGCTGTTCAACGAGGAAAGCCTCGCCGCCGGACGGCGCGATTATCCCTACGCGGAACCGCTCGCGCTGTTGTGGCAGTTCGCGCACAAGCTGGAAGCCCTGCGCGGCAAGCCCGCCGACACCAACGCGCAACAGACCGACTTCACCTTTCTGATCGAAAATGATCGCGTCATCATCGAACAACGACGGCGCGGTTCGCCGATCGACAAGGTGGTGTCCGAGCTGATGATCTACGTCAACAGCGAATGGGGACGGCTGCTCGCCGAGCGCGACATCAGCGGCATCTACCGCGCGCAAAACAACGGCAAGGTCAAGATGAGCACCGTGCCCGCGCCGCATCAGGGCTTGGGCGTGGCGCAATATCTGTGGGCGAGTTCGCCGCTGCGCCGCTATGTGGACATGATCAATCAGCGCCAGATCGCCGCGATGGTGCGGGATGAAACGCCGCCCTACGCGAAGAACGATCCGGCGATGTTCGCCGCCATGCGCGATTTCGATGCCGCCTATACGGCCTACGCCGATTTCCAACGCAGCATGGAACGCTACTGGTGTTTGCGCTGGTTGTTGCAGGAACAGGTGACGCAAGTCGAAGCGCTGGTGCTGCGCGAAAATCTGGTGCGCTTCACGCGCATCCCGCTGGTCGGGCGCATTCCCGCGCTGCCCGAACTGCCGCCCAACACCCGCGTCACGCTGGAAATTACCCGCGTCGATCTGCTCGACCTGGAATTTTCCGCGCGCTATGTCGGGGA
>JAITMU010000174.1 GCA_031277195.1 Gallionellaceae bacterium
CGGCTGAATTCCGCGCGCTTCTCCTGGTGGCAGGTGAAGCAGGTTTCGATAATGGATTTTTTCTTCATCAGGCCGGTTTGCGAGAAACGAGCCATCGGGTTGTGGCAATCGCTGCAAGACAGCTTGTTGGTTTGGTGCACAGAGCCAGTCCAGTTGATGCGCTGACCGCCCTTGTGACACTGCAAGCATTGGCCTTGTTGCGTTTCAACCGGCGTGCCCCACTCGCGGGAGAAGCCGATCAGCTTGGCGTGATTCGATGCGTCTTCAACGTGCTTGGAGCCGGGGCCATGACAGGCCTCGCACACTTTCGCTTCAAGATCGTTCTTCGGATTGGCGAACACCTTGGCGTGCGTCGTGCCGTTGAAGTGGCCATCCTCCTGGCTGTGACAGGTACCGCACACTTCCTGGCCGACATAGGTCGCGCCATCATTCAATCCCGTCACCGCCGTTACTTGCGCATTCGCAGTCCCGCCCGCGAACAGCAACGCTGCCAACATGGCAGACATCGCCAGTCCGCTACCTGCCTTAAGCCAGGTATGTAGTTTCATGCTTCCCCCTCAATAATCAGGTCAAAAAAATAGAGCTGCCATTCCCAACACTTCAAAAAATCACGCGCCCGACAAGGGCGGAAATATTGAGTGGGCGGATTATTTGGGGGCTAAGGGAAGCGAATCATCTACGAATGTTGTCCGCTTTGTGTCACTTTGCTTACGTTGAGCGGATAAGGTGCATAAGCAATGCTTGAAAAAATGTTAATTCAGCCAGATAGCGTCGCGGATGACGGCAGGATTTGCGGCGGTGACGGGGTATTGGCGGGGATTGGGACGTTGTAAAAAAGCAACGAGAGCAGATTTTTTCTCGTCATTCCAGCGCAAGCTGGAATCCAGTGGTCAAACAATTCCGGCGTAGCCGGACGGTAAAGCAAGGTTTTGTCCGCTGCGCGGGTTGGTTATCTCTAACTGGATTCCAGCTTGCGCTGGAATGACGGAGGAGACCGCGACCTACAACTGCCGTATTTTCTGCAGCAGCGCCGTTGTAGAACGTTCGTGGACAAATGGAATGCTGCGCACCGTTCCGCCCCAGCCGCGCACTTCGGCGGCGCCGACGATGGTGTCCGGCGCCCAGTCGCCACCCTTGACCAGCACATCGGGGCGGCAGGCGAGGATCAAATCAAGCGGCGTGTCTTCGTCGAACAGCACGGCGAGGCTCACCGACTCCAGCGCGGCAATGACCGCCAGACGGTCATCCTGCGAATTGATCGGCCGATCCGCGCCCTTGCCCTGACGCCGAACCGATGCGTCGCTGTTCACGCCGACGATGAGTGACGCGCCAAGCGCGCGCGCCTGCGCGAGACAGGTGACGTGACCGCGATGCAGCACGTCAAAACAGCCATTGGTAAACACCAGCGGGCGCGGCAATTCGGCGACGGCGGCAGCAAGCGCTGCGCGGGGACAAATCTTTCGCTCAAATTGCGGCGCAGGATGCATCAATCGAGGTATTCAAACTCTTTCACCACGCCGCGCACGCCGCTGGTGGTGCTGGCGATTTCGGCGGCGGTATCCGCTTCCTTGCGATAAACCAGCCCCATCAAATACACGATGCCGCTTTCCGTGACGACTTTGATGTCGGTCGATTTAACCGATTCGTTGCGAACCAGACGGGTCTTCACCTCGCCCGTGATGATGGTGTCGCTGCTGCGCGAAGCCAGCCCCGCGTTGCCGCCGATGGCAATGTGATTGAACACGCCCTTTACGTTGGGAATGCCTGCGGCGATTTGCGCGATGCTGGCGCGCGCGGCTTCGTTCGGCGCTTCGCCGGTCAGCAACACGCTGCGGTTCATGCTGGTGGCGTTGATGTGCGCCTCCGGATGCTTGTCGCCAATCTGTTTTCCGGCTTTGAGTTCGATGCTTTGATCTTCGATATACGCGCCGCTGGTGCGCCGGTCGGACGCCATCAGCGCGCCCGCGCCTGCGCTGACTGCGACCACCGGAAAACAACCTTGCAGCGCAACGCACGACGCCACGGACAACAACACAATTCCCGAATAACGCATGGTGTTCAGCCTCCTAACAATAAATGATCAATCGCGTCGCACAAACAATGCAGCACCAGAAGATGCACCTCCTGAATGCGCGCCGTGCTTTCCGCATGCACACAGATATGCACGTCGTCAGACTCCAGAATCTCGCCCACGGTTCCGCCTTCGCGTCCGGTCAGCGCAATGACGCGCACACTTTGCTCGTGCGCGGCGTGTATGGCCTCGATCACGTTGATCGAATTGCCGCTGGTGGAAATCGCCAGCAGAACATCGCCCGGCATGCCGAGCGCGCGCACCTGGCGCGAGAAAATCTGGTTGAATTCGTAATCGTTGGCGATCGAGGTCAGCACCGAACTGTCCGTAGTCAGCGCGATGGCGGCGAGGCCGGGACGCTCGATCTCGAAGCGGTTGATCAGTTCGGAGGAAAAATGTTGCGCGTCAGCGGCGGAACCGCCATTGCCGCAGACGAGAATCTTGCCGTCGTTCATCAGGCAATCGACCATCAATTTCGCCGCCGCCGCCACTGGCTCCGCCAGCGCGTCCCTGACCAGCAGCTTGGTTTGCGCGCTGTCGTCGAAATGCTTGCGGATTCGGTCGCTTAATTCCATCGCACGATGATAACCGAATCAGGTGGCAAAAGCATTTTTGATCCATTCAATGTCGTTAAGACTGGACAGCAACACCGCGTCGAAACGGCACGGCGGCAAACGGGGTTGCGTGGCCAGATAATGCTCCGCGGCGCGTATCAGCCGCGCTTGTTTGGCGGCGTCAATGCTGACCGCCGCGCCGCCAAAACTGCCGCTGCTGCGCAAACGCACTTCGGCGAACACCAGCGTGTCGCCATCGCGCAGGATCAGGTCGATCTCACCGTAACGGCAGCGGTAATTGCGCTCGACGATTGCAAGACCCTGGCGTTGCAGATATTCCGCCGCAATTTGTTCCGCTTGTTCGCCGCGATGGGTCATTGCGCAGACGCGCCGGTGGCGCGGGGAAAGTGGCTCACGTATAGTGCGGAGAGGATGAGGAGAGAGGGATTCACTGATTTGCCCTTAATTGTTTTGGGGACACCCATCCCCACCCTAACCCTCCCCTTGAAGGGACGGGGACTTTCGCGTTCCACTTTTCCATGCCCTCCCCTTCAAGGGGAGGGTTAGGGTGGGGATGGGTATCCTCCACACAAGACACCCCCCAACAAAAAACATGCCTAACGAACAACGCCAAATGGAACCCGCATTATATGTAGTCGCCACGCCGATTGGGAATTTGCGCGACATCACCTTGCGCGCGCTCGACACATTGGCGGCGGTTGACATCATCGCCGCCGAGGACACGCGCAACACCGCGCATCTGCTCACGCATCACGGCATCACCGCGCGCCGCCTGCTGGCGCTGCATCAACACAACGAACGCGGCGCGGCGGAAAAAATCATCGCGCTGCTGGCGCAAGGTCTCTCCGTCGCGCTGGTGACGGATGCCGGCACGCCCGCCGTCAGCGATCCCGGCGCGTTGCTGGTGGACGCGGTGCGCGCGGCAGGGCATCGCGTGATTCCGCTGCCGGGCGCGAATGCCGCGTTGGCGGCGCTGTCCGCCTCCGGTTTGTCCGCGCCACATTTTTTGTTCTACGGTTTCCTGCCCAGCAAATCTGCCGCCCGCCGCCGTGAACT
>JAITMU010000208.1 GCA_031277195.1 Gallionellaceae bacterium
GATTTGGGTCATGGTTTTGTTGGCGGGCGTGGGAGACCCATCCCCACCCTAACCCTCCCCTTGAAGGGGAGGGAATTGGTTTTCTTGCGCCGAATTTGTCCCCTCCCCTTCAAGGGGAGGGTTAGGGTGGGGATGGGTTGTCCTTCTCATCACGCCCCATTCGCTTTATTGATCAAATACTGCACCAACAACCCCACCGGCCTTCCCGTTGCGCCTTTGTCCTTGCCGGACTTCCACGCGGTGCCTGCGATGTCGAGGTGCGCCCAGCGGTAATCTTTGGTGTAGCGCGCGAGGAAGCAGGCGGCGGTGATGGTGCCGCCGGCGCGACCGCCGATGTTTTGCATGTCGGCGAAATTGCTGTCGAGTTGCGTTTGATATTCGTCGTACAGCGGCAAGCGCCAGGCGCGGTCGTGCGCTTCTTCACCGGCGGCGAGCAACTCTCCGGCGAGGTCGTCATCGTTGCCGAGCATGCCGCTAACCACATGCCCCAGCGCAATCACGCACGCGCCGGTGAGGGTGGCGATGTCGATCACCGTGTCCGGCTTGAAGCGCGCGGCATACGTCAGCGCGTCGCACAAAATCAAACGGCCTTCGGCGTCGGTGTTCAGGATTTCGATGGTCTGGCCGGACATGGAGGTCACGATGTCGCCGGGTTTGGTGGCAGTGCCGCCGGGCAGGTTTTCGCACGAGGGAATCACGCCGGTCACGTTGAGTTTCAGCCCCATTTCGGCGATGGCGCGCATGACACCCAGCACGCTGGCCGCGCCGCACATGTCGTATTTCATCTCGTCCATCTCGGCGCCGGGTTTCAGCGAGATGCCGCCGGAATCAAAAGTGATGCCCTTGCCGACCAGCACCACGGGCTTCTGCTTTTTGTCGCCGCCGTGATATTCCAGCGTAATCAGCTTGGCGGGTTGTTCGCTTCCGCGCGTGACGGAAAGCAGCGAACCCATGCCGAGTTTCTTCATGTCCTTTTCTTCCAGCACGGTGGTCTTGATCGACTTTTGCGCCTTCGCCAGCGCGTGCGCCTGATCGGCGAGATAAGTCGGCGTGCAGACATTACCCGGCAGATTGCCGAGGTCTTTGGCCAGTTTGACGCCGTGCGCCGTGGCGGCGGCGGCGGCGACGACCTGCGTCAGCGCGGCATCCGCTTCCTGCAGCGCGGCGAAGGTGACGTGCTTCAAGGTTGCCGCTTTGGCGGGTTTGCTTTTCAGGCTGTCGGCGCGGTAAATGCTGTCGGCAGCGGCGAACACGGCTTGACGCAGCGTCCACGCGGCGGATTTGCCGATATTGTCGTCGAGCAGGAACAGCGCGGCATTTTTGGCGGGCGTCGCATTCAGCGCGGCGAACGTCGCGCGCAGGATGTCGGTCGTGGTTTTGCCGTTCAATCCGCCGGATTTGCCCAGGCCGACCAGCAGCACGCGGGTCGCCGTGACGCCGGGGAGTTTTTGCAGCAGCAGCGTGGAAGCGGCCTTGCCGGTCATGTCGCCGCGCGCGATCACATCGCTGATCGCATGGCGCGCGGATCGATCCAGCGCTTGCGCGGCGGCGGAGAGTTTGCCGCCTTCAAAAACGCCGACGGCGAGGCAACCGCTGCCCAGCTTCGCCGGGCTTGCTTGTTTTATGCTAAATTCCACCCGCTTCTCCTTATTGTGTTCGTAACGCGAACGATGCCGGATTATCCGCAAACTCCCAGCCAAAAGTCAAAACCGCGCGAGGGCAAAAACGCCCCCGCAGATGCGTTGCGCGGCGGCATTTTCCATCGCGCGCTGGTGCGCGAATTCGCCTCCACCGGCTTGCTGGTGTTCGCCGTGCTGTTCGGCATCATCGTGCTCAGCCAGATCATCAAGTTGCTGGCGCAATCAGCCAACGGCCTGCTGGCGGTGGATGGCGTGCTGGTGCTGATGGGATTTGCCGCGCTGCATTATCTGCCGGTGCTGCTGTCGATCAGCCTGTTCATGTCGGTGTTGCTGACGCTCTCGCGCTGCTATCGCGACAGCGAGATGATCATCTGGTTTACCGCGGGCATCGGTTTGACGCGCTGGCTGCGTCCGGTGCTGGCGTATGCGCTGCCCGGCGTCGGCGTGATTGCGCTGCTGAGTCTGGTGCTGGGGCCGTGGGGACAGACCAGAATGGACGAGTACAAACACCAGTTGAGCAACCGCGATGACGTTGCCGCCGCCCAACCCGGCGTGTTCCGCGAATCGTCGCAATCCGACCGCGTGTTTTTCATCGACAACGTGGACGTGGGGCACAACCGCGTCGGCAACATCTTCGTGCATCAAGCCCTGCAAGACGGTCGTGACGGCACGATGATGGCGCGCGAAGGGTTTCAGGAAACGGCTGAAAACGGCGACCGTTTTCTGGTGCTGCTGAACGGCACCCGCTATGAGGGCATACCGGGGCAGCGCGACTTTCGCATGATTTCCTTTGACCGTTACGCGATGCGCATCGAAGCCGTGGAAGCGACCACCGGACAGGCATCGCTGAAATCGCAGACGACCGCGTATCTGCTCCAGAATCTCGACAGTTGGAGCGTGGCCGAACTGGAATGGCGGCTGGGGCTGCCGATCAGCGCGATCATTCTGGTGCTGGCGGCGATTCCGCTGAGCTTTGTCAATCCGCGCGTGGGGCGCTCGCTGAATCTGCTGGTCGCGCTGGCGATCTACATGATCTACAACAATCTGATGAGCATGACCAACGCCTGGGTGGGGCAGGAAAAAATGGATGCGATCACCGGCATGTTCGGCCTGCATCTGCTGATGGCGGGCGTGGTGGCGCTGATGTTCTGGCGGCGGATGTCGGTATTTTCACTGCGCGGGTGGAAACGATGAACCTGCTGACCCGCCATCTGGCGCGCGAAATCTACGCCGGCATTGCGCTGGTGTTCGTCGCCTTGATGATGCTGTTCTCCTTTCTGGATTTGATCCGAGAACTGGGCTCGATGGGGCGCGGCGATTACAACTTCGGCTACGTCATGCTGTACATCCTGATGACCATGCCCGGCAACATCTACGAGATTTTTCCGGTCGCAATCCTGATCGGCTCCATTTTCGCGCTGGTGCACATGGCCGCCAATTCGGAACTGGTGGTGTTCCGCACTTCCGGCGCGTCGCTGTGGCTGCTGGCGCGCACCTTGTTCAAGATCGGCATTCCGCTGGTGCTGTTGAGTTATCTGTGCGGCGAAGTGCTGGCGCCGGTGAGCGAGCAGGCGGCGAAAAATCTGCGCCTGCGCGCGCAACATGCCGAAGTGACGATGAAGGGATTCCGCTCAGGCGTGTGGGTGAAAGACAAAAACAGCTTCGTCAACGCAAAACGCATGATGCCCGACTCCTCGCTGGAGGAAGTCAGCATTTACGATTTCGACAACGAATACGACTTGAACGCGATCACCTCGGCGAAGCGCGCGGTGTTTCTGGACGACGACCGCTGGCAACTGGAAGGCGTCGGCATGACCCGTTTCAACGAGCAGGGCACGGCAGTGGAAAGCCGCGACAAAATGGAATGGAACTCCACCTTGAACCCGACGCTGCTGAGCGTGTTGCTGGTCAATCCCCGGCAGATGTCGGCCTGGGATTTGTATCTGTATGTGCAGCATCTGCGCGACAGTCGCCAGCAAACGGTGAAATATGAAATCGCCCTGTGGAGCAAACTGCTGTACCCCTTCATCGTGATGGTGATGCTGCTGCTCGCGTTGCCCTTCGCCGTGCACAACCGGCGCACCGGCGGCGTCAGCGACAAAGTGTTCGCCGGTATCGTGCTGGGTCTGTCGTTCTATTTTCTCAACAGCCTGTTCGGCAGTTTGGGCACGCTCAACAACTGGCAACCCTTCGCCAGCG